>DATLWQ010000348.1:0-5354 GCA_035576225.1 Fimbriimonadaceae bacterium
ATCGCCCCCAGCCACTCTTGCGCGGCGACCTGTAGGTGGCCGAGCGGGTCGAGGAAGTGCGGGTCGGTGCCCATCTGTAGCACGACGGCCTGCGGCGCGAACTCGCGAACGCGCGGCATGATTCCGTTCTCAAACGCCCAAAGCCAAACGTCGCCTGTCGTGCCGGGTTCCAGCGGGACGTTGACGGCGCTGTTTTGGGCACCCGTCTCGTCGGCGAACCCCGTGCCGGGGTAGAGCGTGCGCCCCGTCTCGTGGATCGAGCAAGTGAGCAAGGTCGGGTCGTCGTAGAAGATCGCCTGCACTCCGTCGCCGTGGTGGAGGTCGATGTCGATGTAGGCGACGCGCTCAAACTTGTCCTTTAGGACCGAGCACGCGATCGCCGGGTCGTTGAAGACGCAAAAGCCGCTCGCCCTCGACCTCTGTGCGTGGTGCAGGCCGCCTGCGATCCCGAACGCGAGCGGAGCGCCGTCGCGGACCTCGCTGGCTGCGCGCGCAGTCGCGGCGACGTAGGCGAGCGACGCCTCGTACATGCCGTCGAAGCGCGGGTTGTCGACCGTGCCGAATCCCCAAGGCAGCATCTCCTCGCGGCACATGTTGGCCGCGCCGTCGCTCATCTCCTTGACTGCGTCCAAGTATTCGCGGCTGTGGACGCGCAGGACGTCGTTCTCGTCGCACTCGCCTGGGTGCGTCGGTTGGAAGCCGGGCACGCACGCCTCGAAGAGTGCAAGGGTGCGCCGGAGGCGCTCTGGCTTGAGCGGGTGCTTCGGCCCGAAGTCGTACTCGATCGAGCGCGGATGGTAGAAGAAGTCAGTCAACAAACCTTAGGGATACCCGCAAGAAGAGCATGTCGCCTGTGCCGCCGTACTCCTTTTCCGAATAGACGACGTCGGGCGCAGTCGTGTCTTTCAGATAGTCCTTGTCGGAAAGGTTGTTGGAGAGTACGAAGCCGGTGCTGGTCCTCGTGATTTCGATCGGCTTTCCGGTCGCGGGGTCAATGGCGACTTGACCGAGCGCTTTGAGGTCCATCGGGATCTTCTTCTCCCTGCGGTACTGCTTGGCGATCGTGTGCGCGGTCAGTAGTGCGGTTCTTCCGAACGAGTAGTACTTGTACATCTCCTCGAGGTGGATGTCCGAGAAGGCTGCAGTCAAGCCGCGGCCCAGAGGGTCACGATCGTTGGCTGCGGCGAGGATCCTCGCGTCTGCCGCCCTCGCCCTTTCGACCGGTTTGGTGCCGCCGTTGCGCAATGCTTTGATGCAGGCGTGGAGGCTCTCGACGAAAAACGCGTCGCTCGCCATCAGGAAGCGCGGGTCTTTCGCATATTCGTAGGGCACGCTGTCGACGTCGTCGCGGTTGAAGGGCTGGACATTCGCCAATTGCTTCTTGAACTCGTCGCGCCAGTGCTGGTACGCGGTGATCGCATCCGCCGCTAGCCTGTGTTCAAGATCGGGAATCGGGTGGTGGTCTCTGACCATCTTGAGAGCAACGTCGACGTTGCGTGGATCTTTGAAGAGGTAGAACGAGCCGATGAGCAGGTAGGTGTCGGCGTATTGTCGGCTATGCATGCCAGCCGTGAAGACGTCGCGGTTGGCGTCGGTGCTCTCGATGGCGGCACCGAGTTTCAGCCCCGCTTCAAAGAGCCGAAGGGCATCTTTGTCGTCGCCCACCTTCATGCGCTGATAGCCGAGCATGCCCATCGCCCTGCCAGTCGAGTCGGCGAACTCGATGGAGGTCGCCTTGCCTTTGGCGCTTTCGCTCGGATATGCGTCGCCAAAGGCGGGACAGTCGCCGAGTTCGGTCAGGCGCATAACGTCGTCGCTTGTTCCTTTCCAAAGGGTGTCGAAGTCCGCCTTCTCTTTGGGATCAAGGCAGTACTGCATCAGCAGGGGGTGGATGCCTTGCAGGAGCCGCACGAGGACGAACGCGCCGAGCCGCGGGTCGTCCAACTTCACGCTGTAGAGGGCGGCGCGGGTCGTGGGCACTCCGTCGGCCTTCGCCTCCTTCATGATCCGGTCATACGCGCGGGCGTACTTTGTGATCTCGGCGGGCCCGCGCGGCACCAAGAAGTAGGCGGCGACGATGAACAGCACCAGTCCGGCGCCGCAAATGGAGATCAGGAGTTTGGCACTCTTGTTCATCGCCATGACCTTCTGGGGCAATTATACAGATGATCCTTCTGGCGGTCGCACCGCCAAGTAGAATGGACCGATGGCGAACGCGACGGGCGGGTTCAAGGCTTTCCGCACGTACCTCGAGATGATCAAGTTCGAGCACTCGGTGTTCGCGCTGCCGTTCGCGATGGTGGGGATGCTGTGGGGGTCGCTCTCAGCGCGCGATAGCGCATGGCCCGGCTTTTGGATCTTCTTCCTGATCGTCGTCTGCATGGTGACCGCACGAAGTGCAGCAATGGCCTACAACCGCATCGCCGACCGGGAGATCGATGCGGTCAACCCGCGCACGCAGATGCGGGCCCTGCCTGCTGGTTTACTCACGCTTCGCCACGCGACTCTCTTCTTCTATGGCAGTTGCGCGCTGTTCTTCTTCTGCGCCGCTCTGCTCGGCCCGTGGCCGTTGGCGCTTAGCCCGGTCGCGCTGTTCACGATCCTCTTCTATTCCCACACGAAGCGTTTTACGCAGTACTCGCACTTCGTGCTCGGTGCGTCGCTGGGGATCGCGCCCGCTGCGGCGTGGGTCGCGAGCGCTGGCGGCTTCGGTCTTGCAGTCTTGCCGCTGTCGCTCGGCGTGCTGCTATGGACGAGCGGCTTTGACATCATCTACAGCCTGCAGGACGAGGAGTTCGACCGCGAGCAGGGACTGCGCTCCCTCCCGCAGTCGATCGGCAAGGAACAGTCGCTGATGGTGAGCCGGTGGTGCCACGTTTTGGCGATCGTGATGCTGGGCTTTGCGGTTTGGTTTGCAAACATGGGGCCGTTCTCGTGGGCGGGAGTGTTCTTTGCGGCAATCCTGCTCTTCTATGAACAGAGCCTGGTGAAGCCCGACGACCTGAGCCGCGTCAACATCGCGTTCTTTACGCTCAACGGTTTTGTGTCGATCGGGTTCTTCGTGTTCGTGCTGCTGGACGTGCTGTTTTGAGCCTGTGGCTCGGACTCCTGCCGGGCGGCGACGCGCCGGAGGTGCTCGCCGAGCGCGCTTTGGCCGCAGGATGTCCGCTCGACGTTTCCAGCGCGCCTTCTCTGTGGGGCTCCTTCTTGGCGGGGAAGGGAGCGGAGATAAGCGTCTTCGGCGGCTCGGAGGCGCGGTTTGCGTCGAGCGCAGGGCGGGCCGGACGGCTCGTCGAGGCTCACCTCGTCGGCGTGCTCTCTTCGTTCCACGGCGACGTTCTGGGGACGTACTTTTTGTGCGTGGACGGGCTTAACGACGACCAGCGCGCAGGAGCGACGGAGGCTCTGAGTCGTGCGGTCGCGGACGGTAGCGTTGCGCGCGCCGGAGTCTATTCAGAGAGCGGTGCGGGCGGCGACTTCGTGTGCGGGCCCATGAACCCCTTGTACACGATAACAAAGCGGCCACAGGTGGCGTGCAGGACTCTCAACTGGGCGCACGGCGTTGCGTTCTGCGCGTTGCCGGGGCCGTGGAGGCTGCGAAACCTGACGCTTTCGTTTTATGGCATGAGCGTTGTTCAGGCGTTGCTGGCGCGCGCCCTTTCGAGCGGTGACGTGCTGGTCGGCGTGCGGACGGTGGGCGAGATCGACGAGGCGCTCGACGCACAAGGAAAGTCCCCGCCGGACGGGCTGGACGCGATGCTTGCTGAGTTTGCGAAGGCGTACGGTGACGATGCTAACTGGCGCGAACTTGTCGACGACGAACGCGAGTGGGTGCGCGAAGCGGCGCAACGGAGGACTTGTCATGCCGGCTGAGGCGGCGCCACTCCTTAATTGGGGCATTGGAATCTGTATCTTGATGGCGGTGGTGTGGGCGTTCCGCATCCGATCGAAGGGCCCGCGAGGTATCGTCATGCTGACGGCGTTCCTTGTCTTTGGGCTATTGATGTTCTTGCTGAGATTGCAGTCTCCGACTTGGACTGTGGCCCTGACGGGCGCCGTCCTTTTTGTGCTGCTGCTCGTCGAAGCCTTGATGCGGCCCAAGAAGGGAGAGCGTGTGTGAAGGTCGTCATCGTCGGTGCTGGCGTCGCTGGTCTGCGCACGGCGATGCTTTTGCAAAGGCTAGGAGTCTCTGTATCGGTGATTGAAGCCCGATCCAGGGTCGGCGGGAGGCTTTGCACGGTTCCCGTGGACGGCGGGTTTTATGAAGCGGGCGGCGAGTGGATCGACGCCGACCACTTTCGCGTGCTGTCTTTGCTCGATGAGTTGGGCCTTGAAGCGGAGAGGCAAGAAGGCCGTCGCAGTTACTTTTTCGACGGCATGCTGAGTGAGGGCCTGTGGCAGCAGGCTGAGGAAGCGAACGCACGGCTCAAGTCGGCTGGACGAGTCGGGGGGTCACTCGGATGCCTCCTGGACTCGGTAGCGACCGACGAGCGCACAAGGAGATACCTAGAGGCGGTGGCGCTCTCGGACGAAGGGACTGACTCCCGCAACGTCGATCTCGCCGAATGGCTGCGCTTTTCTCGCCAGTATGAGGGGCGCGGCGACGAGAATGAGGAGATGAGCGCGTACCGTTTCGCTGGCGGGGCGAGCAGGATGTGCGAGGCGATGGCGCTGGGGATCGAGGTCGTTCTCGGGGAAGAACTCGTGGCGGTCGAAGCGGGCCCGACTCTCGTCTTTGCAAGTGGGCGCCGCGAGGCTTGCGACGCGTGCGTCCTGACACTTCCGCCACCGTGCCTCTCGCGAATATCAGGGACTCCTAACGTCGCGGAGCCGTATTACATGAGCGAGACCTGCAAGGTGGCCCTGCAGTATTCATCTGACGGGTTTGGTGCCTGTTCGTCGCTCTTGAGCGACCTCCCCGTCCAGCAGGTGTGGTCAGGGGGCAGGGATGGTGCGCACGTCCTGACCTGCTATGTCAACGGATCCGGCCGTGCCAGACTTCTTGCCGAGTCCGACCCTGTGCAAGTCGCGCGGGAGTGCGTCGAGCCTTTGTGCGGAGGACCGCGATCGTTCATCAGCGGGCGGATCCACGACTGGGTCGAAGACCCGTTCGCAGGCGGCGGTTTCCCATATTTGCCGGTCGGGGAAGTGAAGCCGTCCGTGCCGCGGGGCGGGCCGGTCTGGTATGCAGGCGACTGGGCTGCCGAGTGGACGGGGTTCATCGAGGGTGCGCTGGAGAGCGCGGAAAACGCGGTCGAAGAGATGAGGAATGAGTACAGTCTTTCGTAACGGTCGGACATTGGAAGGCGGGCGGATCGCGTTCTCGGTCGAGCAAGGCCGGTTCATCGAGGTCG
>DATLWQ010000349.1:0-3628 GCA_035576225.1 Fimbriimonadaceae bacterium
GCTTCTATGCGCGCGGTCTTGAGCACGCTACCGACGCCGGTCGTCACCGCGCAGCCGATCACGGCGGCGATGTGGGGGTGCAGGGTGGGGTCCAACTTTACGCAGCACGGCGCTGGGACGACGCAGCGCTCGGAGAAGCAAGCGAGCGCGGAGTAGTGGTAGACGGGCTCGCCGTTGCGTGTGTAGCGGGTCGTGCCGTCGAGCATGGTGCCCTTCCAGATCGGGCCGACGTACGTTTCGCAGAGACACGGCCTGCCGTGTCGGCAGTAGAAGCATGTTCCGCAACTCGGTGCCCAGTTGAGGGCGACGAGGTCGCCCACGTCCAACCCCGTCACGCCTTCGCCGACCTCTTCGACATAGCCCGCGCCTTCGTGTCCGGGGACGAGCGGCAGCGGATGTTTCGTGTCTCCGGTGACGAGGTGCCAGTCGCTGTGACAGACTCCGACGGCCGCGACGCGCACAAGGACCTCGCCCGCCTGAGGCGGCTGGAGTCCGAGATCTTGGACCTGGAAGGGCGCTCCGACGCTGTCGAGTACTGCTGCGCGCACCTTCATAGCGAGCTATCTACGTGCGGCGACGAGGAGCCGGCGCCACATGGGGTTTCGCAGGTCGCTTGTGGCGACTCCGCCGCGGCTCTTACTGGAGTGGATGAAGTACGCTCCGCCGTCGGACTGGAAGCCGACGAAGATCCCTGTGTGGCCGATGATCCCGCGCTTGTTGTCCCAAAAATAGAGCCGGTCGCCAGGCTTGAGGTCTTCTAGCCTCGTGACGGGCGTACCCACCTTGTACTGCTCCGCTGCCGTGCGCGGCAGTTCGACGCCGATGTCGGCGAAAACGTCCTTGACGAAGGCGGAGCAGTCGATGCCGCCGGTGATGTCGTTGCCGCCGAACTTATAGGGCGTACCGATGTATTGGAAGCCGTATTCGAGCGCGCGGTTGATGTCGCCCCTGCTCGGTGTGCTGTTCGGCTTGGGCATCGTGACGTCGTAAGGAAGTTGTGCGACGTCGGTGCTGTGGATGTAGCCGTTCTTGCCGTTCGTCATCAGCACCTTGAGCCAGGTATCGCTGTACTCGTTGATGACGATGTAGTCGAAGCGCTTGACCGTGTAGTAGACGCTGGACTTGGTGGTCGGCGCCTTGTAGATCTTGGCCTTTTCGATCGTCTGGCCGAGTTTGCCGAGGACGATCTTGTCCTGCGTGTCCTGGGCGCACACGGCCACAGCCGCAAGGGTCGCGGCAAGGATGAGGCAGGAGTGTGCGAGGCGGACCATAGGTCGACTGATACGCTTATTATGGTTGATTTTCCATATTCGCCTAGCGTGCAAAGACGAGGTTGAGAGCCTGCAGGATCACTAAGCCGTCCTTTGAACCCAGGAACTCGTCGCAGGCACGCTCGGGGTGCGGCATGATTCCCAGCACGTTTCCGAGGGGATTGAGGACGCCAGCAATGTTGTCGGTCGCGCCGTTCGGGTTGGCGTCTTCGGTCGTTCTGCCGCAGTCGTCCACGTACCGAAAGGCGATGCGGTCCTCGTCCTGGATCTGCTTGAGCGTATCGGCGTCGCAGACGAAGCGGCCCTCGTTGTGCGCGATCGGGATGTGGAGCAGGCGGTCTACGCCGCGCGTCCAGGGCGAGTTTGTGTTGACGGCCTTGAGGATGACTGTCTTGCAGAGGAACTTCTCAAACTTGTTGAGCAGCAACGCGCCGGGCAGAATCCGCGCTTCGCACAAGACCTGGAACCCGTTGCAGACTCCGATGACGGGGCGGCCCTCCTTTGCGAACCTCTGCACCTCGTCCATGATCGGTGAGCGCGAGGCGATCGCGCCACAGCGGAGATAATCGCCGTAGGTGAACCCGCCCGGGAGGAAGACTGCGTCGAAGCCCTGCAGGGAGGTCGACTCGTGCCAGACGTACTCGGCTTGGACGCCGACGTGGTCGCGGAGGGACCAGAGCGCGTCCTGGTCGCAGTTGGAGCCTGGCGACCGCAGGACGGCGACCTTCACGCTTCGACCTCTGCCCGGTAGTCCTCGATGACGGGGTTGGCGAGGAGTCTGTCGCACATCTCCTTGATGCGCCCCTCGTCCGCGTGCTCGACTTGGAGTTCGATGAGTTTGCCGATCCTCGCGCCCTCGACCTCGTCAAAGCCGAGTTTTCGCAGCGAGCCCGCAACGGTGTTGCCGGCGGAATCGAGGAGGGACGGCTTGAGGGTCACGAACACGCGCACCTTGGGCATGTCCAATTTTGACAGAAACGCGCTGCGGGCCTATGCCGCCAGGCGGCCGGAGAGGAAGAGGTTCGTCTGCGTCCTCTGCGGCACGTCGAGGACGATGGAACTCAAGAGCGTGCCGTGCCTTGTGACGGGGAGCATGGTGTACTGCCTGCCGCTGGTCTCGATCTCCCATCCGCCACCGAAGAGCATCAGCGTGAGGCCGGACAGGTCGTACGGGCTGACGATCCGCACGCCTTCCTTCAGGGCGTCGACGCGGAGCGAGCGACGGCCCTTTTCGTACTGGACGAGCGCGTCTGTCGTGAACATCCCGAACTTCGCTTCGCGCACGCGCATGAGAAGATCGACCAGGCCCGGCTCCTGCGCCTTCGCCGACGAGAGCCGAACGCTCGTATGAAGGCAGCCTCTCTGTCGAACGGTCTCCTCGATCAGACTGTGGGCGACCGCAAGCGACGTGACCTCGCCGGGCCGGTGGATCGCGTAGGGAAGTTCCGCAGTCCCGATGCGCGCGCCTTGGGGCGACACGGGGAAGAACATGTTGCACGTGCCAAAGGGGAAGCCGGTCGAGCCGGGCTGGACGCCGCCCTTTGCGACGCAGAGCGGCACATCGGCTTCGAGCGCCGCCTCATAGACTCGCGTCAGCCCTGTCCACTTGCCGTCGTCTGGCCGGAAGGTGCGGACCGGAGAGCCGGTGCTCCTTGTGATCTGTACGGCCTGTGACCTTATCTGCTCGGTGAGTGCCTGAGGAGAGTCGTACCGAAAGAGGAGGCCCGTGCAGTGGCCGTAGTTCTTGAAGAGGCGGCAGACTTCCTGCGGGAGGCCGGGGGTCTTGGAGAGCCAGCACGCGGGCTGTCCGAAATTGATGAGCGAACGCACGACGTCCATCACGTGGTACTGGTCGCCTTCGTCGCAGTCCACCGTGACGGTCGAGACGGTCTCGCAGTTCTTCGGCCACCTCCACGTCGCATAGGCAGGGATGCCAGTGGCTTCGATCGCCTCGTAGACCGCGTTGACCAGGATGCTTCTGACCGTGTCAGCGTGTGCGAACAGGAAGGCCGGTTTGCTTTGGTCGACGGCCTTGGACCTGTCGGTTGCGAACAAGAGGTTCGTGCCATCTTCGGCGCGCGCCACGCCGTCTTCGAGAGTCACGGTGCCGTCGCCGGGGCCGACCGCGTCGTTTTCGACCGACCTGCCTAACATCATCAAGGCCAACGTCTGCCCGACGTGCGGTGCGACGTAGGTGCATGATCCGCTCCTGCTGGCTGCGACCTCGCCGTCCGAGGTTCGTAGCGCGACGTCTGCGCTTGTGGCACGCGTACGTTCTGCGCTAAAGAAGAGCGCAGGAGCGCATCCCTGCGTCCACAGGCGCTCGTCGGCCGGGCCCGGTGCGACGTAGCCGCGCG
>DATLWQ010000350.1:0-2712 GCA_035576225.1 Fimbriimonadaceae bacterium
CCATAGGCACACTGGTTGTTCTCCACGATCGTGACGACGGGAAGTTTGTGTACGGCCGCAAAGTTGATGGCCTCGTGGAAGATGCCCTGCGCGGTAGAGCCTTCACCGTTGAAGGTCAGGACGACCGAGTCACCGCCGTTCAGGCGGTCGGCGTAGACGACACCGGCGGCGACGGGGATCGTGCCGGCCAGCATCGAGGTCGAATGGATGATCCGCTTTTCAAGGCAACCGATGTGGGACCAGTTGTCCCGCGCCCTGCCTGGGGAGTCGACCTTGCCCCACACCTGCGCGCAGACTTCCTTGATGCTCATGCCGAGCCGGTCCTCGTTGCGCCATCCCGACTTGAAGTCCTTGAGGAAGAAGGCGGGCATGTCGCGGTGGACCGGACTGATCCAGTCCGTGGGCTTGAGCCCGTAGAGGGCGCCTACAAGGATCGCCTCCTGGTTGTGCGAGGAGTAGAGGGTGCCGCTTAGGCGCCCCTTCTTCTTTTCCTTGATGAGGCGCACGTCGAAGTACCGCGCCAGATAGAGTTGGTTGAGAATCTCGCGGTGGTCTTCGGCAGTCAACGACTCGTGCGGGGCCGCTTTCACGTTGTTCTGCGACTTGTTCCGTGTCTTACTGGTGGCTTCACCAGACTTAGTTGCCAATTCGATCGCTCCGAACCTGGATCCATCCCTGGACGGCCATGTATTCTACCTATCAGGCTAAACCGATTATTGGTACTTTTTCCTGGCGTCTTGAACCCGGGCTCCCTTGGTTAGAAGCCTGACTGCCGCCCGAGGGTTCGCCTGGAGGGGCCCAATGTCCGAACGGGCGCGAAAAAAGCGCCCCCGGCCGGGTCGGTCGAGAGCGCTCTTTTGAACGTGCCTAGAGGCTAGAACTTGCCTTTGGCGATGTTGAGTTGGCCGATGACGTCGCTGTAGGGCATATACCCCGCGAACCGGTGAACCTCCTGGCCGTCCTTGTTGAGGAAGATCATCGACGGGAAGCCTTCGATCCGATACTTGGAGGCGAAAGCCTTGTCGAGGTCACCGTTCATTCGAACCATGACGAAGTCCTGTGATGCCGTATCTTTGAATTGCTTTGTACTGAGAACCTCAGCCGTTAACTTCTTGCACCAGGTTCACCAGTCAGCATAGACATCGATCATCACTCCCTTGCCCGTAGTAGCGGCGAGTTCAAGGGCCTTGTTCAGATCGTTGTCTATCCATTCGGCGGTCATCATGTCCGCCTCGGTGAGCTGTTTGGCGTTCGCCGGGGCGACGAACGCGAAGGCGGAGTCGTCCGCCGTCATGCTCATCTTCTGGACGTTGAGGATACTGATCTTCGAGGCCGCGCCCTTCTGGTTGATGAACTCGGCCTGTCGGACCAGGTTGTCGCTCTGCGCAATGTGGAACTTGATGGTGAACTCACCGTTCGGATCCACCTGCGCGGCGATGGTCTTGAGCATCTCGGAACCGTGCTTTCGAGTGCCCTCGACCTTGGTCCGGGCGACGTTGCTGAAAGCGTCCGAGTCGAAGAAGGGCTTCCACACAGAGGTGTCATCGTCTCCGAACAAGAGTTCGAGATCCTTCTTCGTCTGCGCCTTCGTGTAGAAGGTGTTCCTCGACTTGTTGTAGACGGTGATCTCCTTCCCGTCTGCGACAGTGGTCATCGTTGGGGTGTCGACCATGGCTTTGTCGGGCTTTGCCAGGACCACGTGGTACATGGATTGGCTGCCTCCGACTTCTGTTATCGAATATGTGACGTCCAGGCTCTTGGCAGAGCCCATGGCGCTCACATAGGGGGCTAGATCTCCCGCTCTCATCGCGACCGCCATGGAAATCGCGGCGGCGGAAGCCAGTGCCCCAATCAAGATCTTTCGCATCATGTGGCACGCTCCTAACTTTGCTAGGATGCCTCAGGTTACCACGTTCAAACTCGGTTTGGTCTAGAATCTTTCATGCGCCCGAGAACCGTGCTGGCGATCTTGATCCTAGCCTTCGTCGGACTCGGCCTCACTTACGCTTCGATCACGCCCTACCGCCAGCCCGGAAGGCTCGTCCATCAGGCTGGTGCTCTGGTACCGGACATCGGCGCCCCCGACGAGCGACAGCACGCCAACTACGTCGCACACGTTCTCGCCGGAAAGGGATTTCCCGTCTTGAAACCGGGCAGCCCAGACCTCATTGAGACGTACCAGTCGCACCAGCCGCCGCTCTACTACGTCCTCGCCTCGGGCTGGGCGAAACTGACCGGCGCCGACCCGCAGAATCCGCGCTCCGGCAGCAGGATCAGGTGGCTGAGCGTCCTGATCGGAGCGGGCACGCTGCTTGGAGTCTATGCGGCCGCGAAGTGGGGCACGGGGCGAGAGGAGGTGGCGCTTGCCGCGGTCGCGATCGCGGGACTCATGCCGATGTTCGTTGCGCTCAACTCTGCTGTCACTAACGACCCGCTCGCCTATTTCGTCTGCGCGTGGACATTCGCCCTGTGTGCAAAGGGTCTTCGCGGAGGTTGGGACTGGCGGCTTGGCGCGCTCGTCGGTGCGCTGGTGGGAGTCGGGCTACTTACAAAGACCACATGCCTCGCACTCGTCCCGACCGCGATCGCCGCCCTGGTCGCTGCCAAGGTCTGGACGTCGCAAAGGCCGTGCCTGAGGACGTGGCTGCTCGTCGCGCTGCTTCCGTTCGTCGTCGCCTCGCCCTGGATGGTGCGCAACACGAACCTCTATGG
>DATLWQ010000351.1:0-2594 GCA_035576225.1 Fimbriimonadaceae bacterium
GCCGAGTTCTTCCAGGGCGCGCACCGGGTCGTCCGTCGCGGTGAGTGCACGACCGATTACGAGATAGTCGGCGCCGGCTTCGAGCGCCGTCTTGGCGTCGCCGACCCGCTGCTGGTCGTGCCTGTCGCCCTTCGATGGACGGATGCCGGGTGTGACAATGACCTTTGAGCCGATGGCTTTGCGGATTTCGGCGATCTCGTGGACGGAGCAGACGACCCCGTCGAGCCCACAGTCGACGCCGAGTTTGGAGAGATAGACCATGTGCTCCTCGAGGCTCCTGCACACGCCGATGTGCTCTGTGAGCGCGTGTTGGTCGAGCGAAGTCAGCACGCTGACTCCGATGAGGAGCGGCGCCTTGTCGACGCCGTGCATTCGTGCCTCTTCCACCGCCGCAGTGAGCATGGCCGGACCGCCCGAGATGTGGAGCGTAATCATCCAGACGCCGCGCTTGGCCGCCTCGCGCACGCCACGACCGACCGAGTTGGGTATGTCGTGGAACTTGAGGTCCAGGAAGATGCGGTCCGCACCCTCGTCCCTCAGCACGTCGACGACGTCCAGGCCGCTCTGGAGAGTGAGCGCCGGGCCGATCTTGAAAGCGGCCGCGTACCTGGAAAGGCGGCGCACCGTCGCTTTCGCCTCTTCTAGGTCTCCTGTGTCTAGCGCACAGATTATCTTTCGCTTCATGTTGGGGACACCTAGTGAGATTTTACTGCGTTCTGGTCTAATTGGCTTATGGTCGAGGCCAGTAGTCTGATCGGACGAAAGCGGGAATCCAAGGGTTCCGAGGGGACGATCGAGTGCCACGCTCCCTTCGACGGATCGCTCTTGGGTACTGCGCCAATCTGCGGGTGGGACGAGGCGGACGCGGCGGTGCAGGCGGCCTTGGAGGCGTTCCCATCTTGGTCGGCGACTCCCTTGCGCGAGCGTCAAGGGGTTTTGGCGAAGGTCGTTTCTGCTATCGAGTCGGAAAGCGAGGACCTTGCACGCCTGATGGCACAGGAGGTCGGCAAGCCGATCGCGTGGTCTCGGGCAGAAGTTACGCGACTGAGACTGACGTTCCAACTTGCGGTCTCGCTCTTGGAAGAGGTCGGGGACGAGCGGTTGAACCTCGACTTCGACAATCGCGGAAAGGATTACGAAGGCACGGTGAGTCGGTTTGCCGTTGGGCCGCTTTTCGCGATCGTCCCTTACAACTGGCCCTACAACTTGGCCGCGCACAAGTTGGCTCCTGCGCTTGCGGCGGGGTGTAGCGTCGTGTTGAAGCCTTCCCCTCTTGCGCCGCTTTCGACCTTGGCTTTGGCGGGGCTGGTGTCGGAGGCGGGGCTGCCTTCTGGTGTGCTCAACGCGCTACTGTGCTCGAACGAGACGGCAGAGCGGATCGTCAAGGACCCACGGATCAAGATGGTGAGTTTCACGGGCTCGGAGGCGGTCGGCTGGCACATCAAGTCGCTGGTGCCGGACAAGCGCGTGACGCTGGAACTGGGTGGCGACGCCTCGTGCATCGTCTTTGACGACGCCGACCTGGAGCGTGCGGCATCGCGGATCGCTATGAGCGGCTACGGGTACGCGGGACAAGTCTGTATCTCTGCGCAGCACGTTCTTGTACAGGACGGAGCGTATTCGGCCATGAGGAAGCACTTGGTCGCTGCGACGCTTGCGACGAAGACCGGGGACCCGATGTCGGAGCAGACTGTGTGCGGACCGATGATCAGCGCGGACGCCGCTGAGCGCGTGATGGCGTGGATTGAAGAGGCAGAGGACAGGGGGGCTCATGTGCTCGCCGGCGGCAATCGGATCGGCAACATGGTTGAGCCGACGCTGATCGAGGATGTGCCTGGCGACTGCAGACTTGCGACTGAAGAGGCGTTCGGGCCGGTGCTGACGTTGGCGCGATTTGATGACGAAGGCGAGGCGTATGATGCGGTGAATCGCTCGCGGTTTGGGATTCACTGCAGCGTGTTCACAGGCGATGCGGCGCGTATCGAGCGGGCTTTTTCTGCGCTGGAGGTCGGTGGTGTGATTGCGAACGAGTTCCCTTCCCTGCGGTTCGACAACATGCCGTATGGCGGAGAGAAGCGGAGCGGGTTTGGGCGCGAAGGCGTGCGGTACGCGTACGAAGAGATGACGACGCCCAAGGTGTTGTTGGAGCTAAGGAGATAGTCTCTTGTGCTTGTGCGCGGTGCCGCAGGAGCGGCACCCTTCCCGACGGGAGTTAGCGAATCGCTTGCTCGGACTCGGAGTCAAAGATGTGAACCCGTTCGAGGTCGACCGCAAACTTGCCGCGCTGGCCGGCCTCGATGCGCGTCGCGGGGTCGAGGGTCGCAGTCAGGTTGAGGCCGGAAGCGTCGAGGTAGGCGGTATCTTCTGCGCCGAGTTTTTCCAGTACGTCGACCTGGGCGTTGAAGCAGTTGGCGTCGGTGACGGGCACTGGGCACTTGTTGGCGGAGTCGTAGATGTCTTCCGGCCGCACACCTGCGGTGACCTTCTTCCCTTCCATCGCTCTGGCCGGGTGGCCGCTGGGCAGACCGAGCCTGAACGCGCCGAAGTCGATCGCACCGGATGCGACTGTGCCTTCCAGGAAGTTCATCGGCGGC
>DATLWQ010000352.1:0-6142 GCA_035576225.1 Fimbriimonadaceae bacterium
CAGCAGAGAAGTCTGGCTCGACCAGCAACTCAACCCCGGCGACGAGCCGCTCGCGCTCAATATCCGTCTCTCACGCCTGGAGATCTACAGTTTCAAGGCGTTCGAACTCCGCGACTGGCCCAAGAAGGAGATCGTCCGACAGTCGCAGCAGTCCGACCTTCTGCACGCGGTCATGTCGCCGTGGCAGGTGCGCGAGCGTATGGTTGACTTCTGGACCAACCACTTCAACATCTACGGCAACAAGGGTCTCTCCGCGTATCGCATCCCCACCGACCAGCGCAATGTGATCCGCAAGAACGCCGTCGGCTCGTTCGCCGAGATGGTCAAGGCGAGTTCCAAGAGCACGGCGATGCTCCTCTACCTCGACCAGCAGGCCAGCACCTACGGCCGCCCGAACGAGAACTATGCGCGCGAACTCATGGAGTTACACACGCTCGGAGTCGATGGCGGCTACACGCAAAAGGACGTCATGGAGGTCGCGCGCTGCTTCACCGGCTGGACCGAGGAGCGCGGCTTCCTGAAGGACAAGGGCTCCTTCCGATTCGACCCGCTGCTCCACGACACAGGCGAGAAGCACGTGCTCGGCCAAACGATCCCCGCAGGCGGCGGAGTCGAGGACGGCGAGAAGGTCATCGACATCGTCGTCAACCATCCGAGCACCGCTCGCCACATCGCACGCAAACTCTGCCGCTACTACCTCGGCGATGACGGCCCCGCACTACAGGGCAAGGTCGCGGAGGCCTATCTACAGCAGCCCGTCGGAGACATACCCCGCATGCTGCGCACCATCTTCCTCTCCGACGAGTTCCTGAACGGCACACCGGTCTTTCGGCGCCCCTTCGACTTCGTCGTTTCATCGCTGCGCGCTCTTGACGCCACGACCGACGGCAACATCCACGTCCTCGAGTACCTAACCCAGATGGGCCAGCCCACGCACATGTGGCCGATGCCCGACGGCTACCCCGTCAAGCCCGAGGCGTGGAACGGGTCCGTGCTCGGCAGGTGGAACTTCGCGATCGCACTCTGCCACAACAAGATCCGCGGCACGAGCGTCGCCATTCCCAGACTCGCCAAACGCTACGGCGCAACAGAAAGAAGAGCCTGGGCCAGCGCGGTCTTCAACGCCTCCACCGAATCAAACACTGTCGCCGCAGTCCTACCAGCGCTCGAAAAGCACGCATATGAGAAACCGCAGAACGACGAACAGTGGGCCGATCTCACCGCCATGTGCCTGTGCGCACCGGAGTTCCAATGGAAATAAAAGGCTGTGACAGTTTCCAAGAGGCCGAGCGAAAACGGCTGACGCGCCGCACGTTCGTCGCAGGCGGACTCGTGACCGCAGCGCTCTGGGCGACCAGCAAGACCGCACTTGCGCAGACCCTCTTCCGCGAAAACGGAAACGTCGTCGTCGTGATCTTCCTGCGCGGTGGAGCAGACGGCCTCAACGTGATCGCGCCGTACGCCGAAGACGCTTACTACCGGCTGCGCCCCTCGCTCGCCATCCCTGCGCCCGGCAGCGGCAACGGCTCGCTCATCAAATTGGACGACACCTTCGCCTTCAACCCCTTCCTCGCACCGCTACATCCGCTCTACGACGACGGCGTCCTCGGCGTCGTCCACGCCGCAGGTTCCCACGACACCACGCACTCGCACTTCGAAGCGATGTCGGCGATGGAGCGCGGCGCAAACAGCGACCGCGACAGTCAAAACGGCGGCTGGCTCGCGCGTCACCTCAGCGCGACGACCAAGGAGGCCGCGCCGATGCGCGCCGTCGCTTTCACGCCCACCATGCCCGAATCGCTCTCCGGCGCGACGCAGGCGATCGCGATCGAGTCGCTCGCCGACTACCGCATCGACGTCCCCAAGGATAAGAGCGCCCAGGTCGAAGCCGCCCTTGCCGACCTCTACAAGCGAGACAACGACGTCTTCGCCGAGGCAGGTCGCAACACGCTGCACGCGGTGCGCGCACTTCGCGACTACGACCCCAAGAAGTCCGCGCCCGAACACGGCGCGGCATATCCCGACAGTTCGCTTGGTAACGCCCTCGCCCAGGTCGCCTATCTCGTCCGCAAGGACGTCGGCCTCGAAGTCGCATGCCTCGATGCCGCCGATCGCGGCGGCTGGGACACCCACGTTGCACAGGCGGTGCGCCTCGATCCTCTCCTCGACGACCTCGGCAAGTCGCTCGCGGCCTTCCACCAAGACCTCGGCAAAGAAATGTCTCGCGTCACCGTCGTCGTGCAGACGGAGTTCGGCCGGCGCGTCGCAGAGAACACCGGCTACGGCACCGACCACGGCGCGGGCAGTTTCATGTTGGCGATGGGCGGCGGTGTTAAAGGAGGGCGCGTCGTGACCGATTGGCCCGGCCTGGAGGACGATAGCCTCAGCGGCCCGGGCGACCTGAAGGTCACCACCGACTACCGCAACGTCATGGCCGAAATGCTCGAGACGCGCCTCGGCAACAATGTAGTGCACCAGGTCTTCCCCGACCTACAGAGGAAGTCGGTCGGCCTGTTCGTATGAGGGCCAGCGGGTAAACCCCGCCAATGACGACGGCAGAGCACCGCCTCCCCGGTCTGCACCTCACCGACCACGTCTTCGACGTACCGCTCGACCACGCCGACTCGAAGAAGGGGACGATCCAGGTCTTCGCCCGAGAGGTCGTCGACGTCCAACAGCGAGACAAGGACCTGCCGTGGCTTGTCTTCCTCCAGGGCGGCCCCGGCGGCATGTCGCCACGCCCGATGGGCAAAGAGAACTGGATCAAGGTCGCAACAAAGCGTTATCGCCTCCTCCTCCTCGACCAGCGCGGCACAGGAAAGTCGACCCCAGTCACACACGAAACGCTCGCCAAGATCCCGACGCCACAGGGACAGGCCGACTACCTCTCGCTCTTCCGCGCCGACTCCATCGTTCGCGACTGCGAATTCATCCGACGCGACCTCGGAGTCGAGAAATGGGCGACCCTCGGCCAGAGTTACGGCGGCTTCTGCACCTTCACCTATCTCTCCCACGCGCCCGAGTCGCTAAAGCACTGCTACGTGACAGGGGGCGTCCCTTCCCTCACTCACCCCGCTGACGAAGTCTATCGTGCCACCTATGCAAAGTGCGCGCGCAAGAACGATCGCTTCTACCAGCGCCACCCCGACGACGAAAAGCACGTTCAAGAAATCCTCGGGCAAGTCCTCGACAACGACTACGAACTGCCCTCCGGCGCAAAGATGACCGTCGATCGCTTGCGGCACCTCGGCCACGGCTTCGGATTCATGGAAGGCTTCGACGCCCTCCACTGGCTGCTCGAGCGCGCCATCGTCGACGGTAGGCTCTCGCACTCGTTCTTAAAGAGTGTCGAGGACAAGTCCGGCTTCGACGGCGGCCCGATTTACGCCATCCTCCAGGAGATGTGCTACACCCAGGGTGCGGCCGCGAACTGGTCCGCAGACCGCATCAAGAAGGAGTTCCCACAGTTCGAAATTACCGATGGGCGCTTCTACTTCATGGGCGAGATGACAGGCCGCTGGATGTTCGAGCAGATCCCAACCCTCCGACCTTTCATCGAAGCCGCCGACATCCTCGAGTCAAAGTCCGATTGGCCCGCCCTCTACGACCCCGAACGCCTCAAACACAACCAGGTGCCCGTTTGCTGCGCCGTCTACCACGACGACATGTACGTACCCTCGCAGTTCTCCATTGAGACCGCCGACTCCGTCCCCAACGTCCGCGCCTGGGTCACCAACGAGTTCGAGCACTGCGCCCTCCGCACCGCATCAGAAAAAGTCCTTGGCCGCCTCTTCGACATGATGGACGGCGAGATCCTCTCACCATAGGAGCGCGGGCATTCAGCCCGCACCTCGGTCCGCGGACGTTCGGTCCGCAAGAACTGAATAAGAAACGCTACTTCGGCGTGTGCTACAAGCCCGGAGGAACCCGTGTGACATGGGCTGTGTCGCGCAGCGGCGATGCCTGTGCAACGCGGGAGGACGAGCGTCCCGGCGAGCCGTAACGTAGCCGCAGGCTTTAGCCTGCGCGCCCTCGACTTACGACTTTCACCAATCGACTCGAATGGAGGGTCGTGCTCCTGCCCGACCTCTCCTCTTTGTTTGCAACCCATTCCGAACCGCGCCCAAAAGAGTCTGCTACTCACAACGGAGCGCAGGCATTCAGCCCGCACTACGGATCGCGAGCCTCCAGGCTCGCAATTGTCGCGCACCAACTCTGCAATCGCGGGCCGACGATCCAGCCGTCGCACCCTCCCTCCCCCTTGGGGGAGGGCGTGTCTCCAGGCTAATCAGCGATGACGCGCCGGACTATTGGACTCGAAAACCACCCCCATTTGTCCCATATTTCAGGAAATTCTGAAATAACTGAAACATAATAGAAATGAGGTTTTCGCAATGTATCTGGTTCCATGGCTGCTCCTGGATCTGGTTCTGATAGGCACAGCGATCGCCCTCCCACAGGGCACCCGAAACAAAATTGCCTGGCTACCCTTCACGGCTGGCATCGCCCTACTTGCCTTCCAGTGGGCCGCCCCCAGCGGGATGAAACTCCTCACCGCAAGCCTGCTCATGCTGTTTATGGTCAAACTCTGCGCCCTATACGCGCACAAAGGCTCGGTTCGAAAGTGGTGGATCCTTCCCTACCTCATCCCCTGGCCCGGAATCGACACCAAGCCGTTCGAAAATAAAGCCACACCGGACAGCGAAGAGGCAGCAAGGTTCTCGTCGGGCTGGACGAGGATGCTCTTCGGAGCAGCGATGTTCGCTGCAGTGGTGTGGTCCGCACCACGCCTCAACGACTGGCTCCTCGGCGCTCTGACGGTGGTCGCGTCGCTCGTCACGGTCCACCTCGGCCTCTCCTATCTCATCACCGCGATCTACCGGCTCGCCGGCAAATCAGTCTCGCCGATCATGGACGACCCTTGGAAGAGCAGGACCCTGACCGAACTCTGGTCGCACCGCTGGAACAGGCCGTTCGTCGAAATGAACCGCATCCTGCTTCTGCCTGCGGCCAACAGAATGCTAGGAAGGCGCTGGTCGTGGGTCGTCGCCTTCGTCGCATCAGGGATCCTTCACGAACTTGCCATCTCGTATCCCGCGCAATCGGGGTTCGGTCTTCCACTCTCCTACTTCTGTATTCAGGCCGCACTCATCGCCGTCGAGAGAAGGCTTTCGATCAAGAGCGGTTGGTGGGTTGCGGCGTGCTGGCTGCTTCCCACTCCTATCCTCTTTCCAAAGACCTTCCTCGTCGGCGTCATCGCCCCGCTCGCCAGGTCGCTCCACGCGTCTTCGGCAGACTTCGTCTCCACCCTTCGGCCGGAGACCTTCGTGCTCGCCCTCGGCCTGCTCACACTGGTTCCTGTCATCGCGAGCCTCCAAGTGCCGACGAAACTTCGCTGGAAACAAGAGTTCGCGCGCCTGACAGGGCTGAACAGGCGCGTCGTCTGGGTCTACGGCTCGTACGTCCTGGCGACCATCTTCGCGATCGCAGCCTATCTCGTCGCGTTCAAGCACCAAATAGTATTAAGAGAGCAGCCTGCCGTCGCAGTCGTCGGTTTTGCCGCTCTGTTCTGGTCAGGCAGGGTCGTCGTCGACGCGGTCGCGTTCCGCTCCGCCGACTGGCCTCCCGGCGCGGCCCTTGCGATCGGACGCACGCTCCTCCACTCGCTCTTGCTTGCGCTTGCAGGCGCATACGTCGCACTCTTCGTCTGGCTACTGGCATAGCAGTCCCAGCGTTGCCGCACTCGAGAAAAGCAGCAGGCTGCCCACTGCCAACTGCCCTCTGCCAACTAGACCCCCGCTGGTATCCTCACCGCACCACAATGGCCTTCGAGCAACGCACGATCGACTGCGGGAGCCTGCGCGCCGAGCACACCGGGCAGACAGTCACCCTCAACGGGTGGGCGCACAAGGTGCGCGACCTCGGTGGACTGCTCTTTGTCGATCTCCGTGACCGCACCGGTCTCGTGCAGGTCGTGTTCTACCCCGAGATGTCGAAGGCAGAGTCCGACATTCGCAGCGAGACGTGCCTCAGCGTAACCGGCGAAGTCCGAATGCGCGACGAGAAGAACCGCAACCCCAAGATGGCCACCGGCGACGTCGAGGTCGTTGCGACCGCATACACGGTCCTCAGCCAGTGCAAG
>DATLWQ010000353.1:0-9951 GCA_035576225.1 Fimbriimonadaceae bacterium
CGGCGTACTATCGCGGACTGGCCGACGTCGGGCCGGCGAAGACGGGGATGGTGCAGTTCTTCATCCCGCCGACCGCAGCGTTCTTCGCGTGGGCCGTGTTCGGCGGATCGTTCGTGCCGCTGCAGGCGATTGGTATGGCGATCGTTGTGCTGGGGACGCTCGTTTCTAGCGGGCGGCTGTGGCGGCCTTTGCTGGATCCCTCTTAAAGAAGAGGTAACTGGCGACGACGATGACGAAGCCGCTGAACGTGCGTTGCATCGTCTGCGGGTCTAGGCCGAGCGCGAACATGCTGCCGAAGAGCGCGCCGACGAGCAGGCCGACGGCTAGGCAAGCGCCGCTCTTGAGGTCGGCGTTGCCCTTCTTGTAGTAGTTGTAGGCACTGAGGCCGGAGACTGGCAGCGTGAGCGCGACGAGAGACGTGCCCTGCGCGAGGTGCTGCGGGAAGCCCATCGCCACAACGAGGAACGGCACGATGATGATGCCGCCACCGATGCCGAGCAGTCCGCCCGAGGTGCCTGCGAAGAGGCCGATGCCGAAGCACGCTGGCCATGCCCACCCAGGAAGCGCAGAGACCTTGTCCGGCGCGCCCTGCAAGAGCGCGACTTTGAAGAAGAGGTAGATCGCGACGAGGATGAGGAAGGTCGAGAAGATCTTCCTCATCGTGGTCGGGCTGAATCCGAGCGCGATCTTGCTGCCAGCGATTCCGCCGAGCGTGATGCCGACTGCGATCAGCAGGCCGAGCGGTAGGTTGGCCTTGCCGTCCATGTAGTAGGTGTAGGCGGCGAGAATTGTGACGGGCGGCATCATTCCCATCAGCGCGGTGCCCTGCGCCTTGTGCTGCTCGTAGTGGATGGCAAGGATCAGGAAGGGGACGATGATGACACCACCTCCTATTCCGAACAGTCCGCTGGAAACGCCGGCTATGGTGCCCGCCAGCAGACAGAGAAGGTATGCCACGCGGGGATTATGCAGGATCGGGGCGCCGGTGGGGAGTGACTCGCGGTCCGGGACTCGCTACAGTGGGTCGCGGTAGATGGGGCAGAATAGGCCATGCGGGTCGGTGTCGTCGGTGCCGGTGGAATGGGAAGCGTCCATGCGCGAAAGTACGCGCTGATGGACGACGTCGACCTCTACGCCTTTGATCGGAACCAGGAGAAACTAGACAACTACTGCACGCAGTTCGGTGCGACGGGAGCGAAGAGCCTTGAGGCATTGATAGAGACGGTCGATGCCGTGGACGTGTGCACTCCGACGGACTCGCATTTCGAGATCGCGATTGCCGCTGTGAGGGCGGGGAAGCCTGTGCTCGTCGAAAAGCCGATGTGCCGAACGGTGCAAGAGTGCCGCGACCTCATCGATGCGGCGAAGACCGCGGGGGTCGGGCTCATGCCCGGTCAGGTGGTCCGGTATTTTGGCGACTTTGAGGCGGTGCACAAGGCGGTGAAGGCGGGGAAGGTGGGGAAACCGGCAGTCGTGCGATCGCGCCGCGGCGGGCGCGCGGCGAGGGGAAGCGACCTTTGGTTCCAGGACCACGAGCGGTCGGGGGGCGTGCTGCTCGACCTTGCTGTCCACGACTTTGATTGGCTGACGTGGACTTTTGGGGACGTGAAGACGGTCCACTCGCGGACCATCTGCCTGGGCGACAGGGTCGAGGGTGCGGAGTTCGAGGGGGACTACGCACTGACCACGTTGACGTTTGCGAGCGGGTGCATCGCGCATGTGGAGACGACGTGGATGGATCCGACGGGCTTTCGAGCGACCATCGAAGTCTGCGGAAGCGAGGGGATGATCGAACACGACACTCGGAACGCCGCAACGCTGCGCATCCACACGGCGGACGGCTCTCGACAGGAGGCGAACCTGGCGCCAAGCGACGATCCGTTCTTCAGACAGTTGCGCGCGTTTGTGGACGCGGTGGAAAAGGGCGGTGCAATGCCGGTCGACCCCGAGGACGGCCTGCGCGCCGTAGAGATCGCTTGGAAGGCGATCGAGAGCGCGAAGACTGGCAGGGCGATCGCTCTTTGAGGAGCCCGGGCGCCCGGTATCCTTGCGGCGCATGAAGATCCTTGTCACGAACGACGACGGAATCCATGCTGAAGGACTTCGGCACCTGGTGGGCGTCGCGATGCAGTTCGGGGAGGTGAAGGTGGTGGCCCCCGACGCGCAGAAGAGCGCCTGCGGACATGGGATGACCATGCGGAACCCCCTGCGCGTGCACGAGGCGCCGCCGTGCTGCGGGATGGAGTCTTACACGGTCGACGGCCTTCCGGTCGACTGCGTTAACGTCGGGCTGACCGTGTGCTGGCCGGACGGTTGCGACCTTGTGCTGAGCGGGATCAACGACGGGCCGAACCTCGGCTTCGACGTGACTTACAGCGGCACCGTGGCGGCGGCGATGGAGGCGGCCATCAACGGGATCCGCGGCGTCGCGATCTCGATGGCGGTCTTCGCCGACGGTGCGCCGTTCCACTTTGAGACCGGCGCCGAGTGGCTCGCAGAGAACTGGTCGATGCTGACGTCGCTCGAGTCACCGCCGACGACGTTTTGGAACGTGAACGTCCCTGCGATCTCCTACGACCATGTGGAGGGCCACCGATTTGTGCGGATGGGCGACCGCGTCTATGAGGATCGCGTAGTCAGAAGGGAAGACCCGTGGGGAAGGCCGTACTACTGGCAGGGCGGCGTCGTTGTGATGAACCCGGACCAGCCGGGCACCGACGTAGAAGCGGTCAACAGGGGCTTCGTGGCGATCACGCCGATCGGCGTCGATTGGACGGACGTGGAGACGCTCAGAGCGCACCAAAGTCTTTGACGAACCACTTTGCGACGGGGCTCTGCGCGTGCGCTTCGATAAAGTCGTTCACGTCGTGGTCTCCGCCCAACCAGCGCAAGATTCGGTGGGGGAGCGACGCGTGCTGTTCGGCGGTGAGCGGCTCAGGCCACGCAAGGTAGGTGTGGTCGCGTCCCCTGGGAATCGGACAGTTTCGCGTGAGGTTCAGAACTTGCGCGTCTCCGGCGAGGTCGATGACGCTCTGCATCGCCTGTGCAAGCGCCTCTTCGCGACTGGACTCGTAGTCCTGTGGGGTGGAGAGGGCGGCCAGTGTCCGCGGGCTGATCTCGGTGATGGGCGTCGGGCGGTTGAAGTCGCCGCGGCTGAGTTCTGAGACCTTGGTGACCTCGCCCTCTTCAGTCGGGATGAGGAAGCGCGCGGCTGTTTTTCCGGTCATTCGGCGGGCGCAGTCTTCTGTGAGGCAGACGACGACGGCCTCGGACAGTTCCATTGCTTCCTCGAGTGCTGGACGGTACAGGACGTCGTGCCTCGACATGGTCTGGCCGAACATGTGCCTTGCGAGGCGGTCCATGAGGTCGAGTCTTTCTTCGTTGGCGTCGTAGAGCCTGACTTCGAGCGGGTGTTCCAGTCTTAGAGCGGCGAGAGAAGCGAAGACGACCGGCGCGCAACGCAGGCTCCCGGCTCCCACGATCGAGACCGCTCTGCGTCGCATGTCCCTATTCTACGTCCGTCAGGGAGTCCGAAGCGCGGACCGTGTACGATTCTGGTATGTCGTTGATCATCGTGGATCACCCTCTTGCCAAGCACCTGCTGACCGGGCTCCGGGACTCCAGTTCGGAGCCGGATCGGTTCCGCAGGCTGGCAGACGTGCTTTCGACGATCCTGATCCTCGAAGCGACGCGGGGCGTCCCAGTGCGAGACACCAGGGTGGGGACGCCGCTCGAGGAGACGGACGCCAAGGTGCTGGCACAGTCTTTGGCGGTGGTGCCCGTGCTGCGTGCGGGGATGTCGATGCTTGAGGCCGCACTGAGGCTCTTTCCGCACGTCGCTGTGGGATACATAGGGCTGGAGAGGTCGCACGACACAGCGGTGGCGCACAGTTATTACTGCAAGTTGCCAAAGTTGAGCAACCGCTTTACGCTGCTCTGCGACCCGATGCTTGCGACGGGCGGTTCGGCGTCGCAGGCAGTCTCGCTGCTGAAGGCGAACGGAGCGACGGAAGTCACGATGGTCAGCGTGGTCGCCGCTCCAGAAGGAGTACAGGCGTTGAACGCGGCGCATCCCGACGTCACCATCTACACGGCTGCGTTGGACAGGTGCCTTAACGAACAGAAGTACATCGTGCCGGGTCTGGGGGACTATGGCGACCGGCTCTACGGCACGGAGTGAGTGCTATGCAGCGCGGTTGACGCTTGTGGCGCCGGAAGCGCGGTCGTGCCTCGCGCAGATTTGGCGAAACTCGGGCAGTGCCCTTTCGAACGCTTCGACGACGCTGGGATCGAACTGAGTGCCAGAGAGTTTCTTGATCTCTGCCACGGCGTCTTCGAACGTCCACTTGGACTTGTATCGGCGGCGCGAAGTCAGTGCGTCGAAGACGTCGGCCACTGCGACGAGGCGGCCTTCGATCGGTATCTCCTCGCCCTTGAGGTTGTACGGATAGCCTGTGCCGTCCCACCACTCGTGGTGGCTCTCGGCGATTCGCTGGGCGGCCTGGACCTGCGGAATCTCTGAGTTTGCGAGAATGTCCGAGCCCATCAGCGTGTGCGCGTGGATGAGTTCGCGCTCCTCTTCGCTCAGTTCGCCCTGTTTGACCATGACGAAGTCGGGGATTCCGATCTTGCCTATGTCGTGGAGCATGGCGGCAATTTCGATGCTTTGGCACTCCTCAGCCTTCCACCCAAGCGTGCGCGCTAAGGCAGCGGTGTACTCGCCGACGCGGACCGTGTGGTCGCCGGTCTCGTCGTCCCTCCATTCGGAGGCTTGGCCGAGGCGGAGGATCAGTTCGTGCTGTGACTCCCGGACCTTGATCTTTGCGCGGTAGAGGTCACCGGCGATGTTAAGGACCGCCGTGAAAATGAACGCGGCCGTTATGAGTCCGTAGCCAAGGATCTGGATCGCGTGCCTGTCCGCCGGGTCGAAGTGCGGCCCCATCAGGTAATCGATGATAGGACAGGCGCCCTCCAGCCACAGGGCAGATGCGAGGAGAAACACGAAGAGCACCTTCAACGCAGGGCTGACCGTGGCCCTCAGCCGATCGCATTCAGCGTCCGTCTTTGTCGAGTGCCCGCTGGAGTTCAGGACGACGCAGCGGTAGATGTCTCTCATCTTGTGCTTACCTGTTAGTTTCGGCAGGCCGAGCGCAGCAGATCAGCCTTAATCCGTGTAATGGGCAAGATAATCAGGTCAAGACTGCTTGAATTGAATGAAGGCCGACTGGCCGGATTTGATCGGCACGACCCTCGCGATCCCGTCCATGACCTCGGGAACCGGGTTTGAGTTCACGGTGAGGAACTGGATTTGCGAGCCCGGGGGAGGGACGACCTTGAGAGTGCCTGAGCCGGGGGCTGCGGTGATTCGGGCCCACTCTGGCTTGCCGTTCGACCACTTGATCCGGACCTCGTAGCCGCCACGGGCCCGGAGTCCGATGACCTCGCCGTCTTTCCAGTCCTTGGGCAGTGCCGGGAGGAGCCTGACGAACCCTTCGTGGCTCTGGATCAGCATTTCAGCGATGCCCGCCGTGCCGCCAAAGTTTCCGTCGATCTGGAACGGCGGGTGGTTGTCGAAGAGGTTCGGAAGGGTCGAGTTGGCGAGTAGCGCGTGGACGTTCTCCAGCGCCTTTTCGCCGTCGAGCAATCGCGCGTAGAAGTTGATGATCCATGCGCGGCTCCAGCCCGTGTGTCCGCCGCCGTGCGAGAGGCGGTATTCCAGAGACTTCTTGGCAGCCTCTACCATCTTAGGCGACTTCGTCCAGGTGAACTCGTACGACGGATGGAGTCCGTAGAGGTGCGACATGTGGCGGTGGCCCGGTTCGGACTCCTCGTACGGCTCGCTCCACTCGAGGATTCGTCCGTCTGCGCCGATCTTGATCGGAGCGAGTCGCGCGAGAGAGGACTTGACGTCGCTGACGAACTGATCGTCGACGCCGAGGACCTGTGCGGCCTCGATGACGTTGTTGAATACCTCCCAGGTGATCTCGCGGTCCATCGCCGTGCCCATGCTGAGGCTGAGGTGCTGTCCGCTCAGGATGTACGTGTTCTCGGGCGAGGTTGTCGGGCCGGAGGTGAGCAGCCCGGTCTTCGGATCCTCGACCAGCCAGTCGAGCAGGAACAGCGCGGTCTGTTTCAGCACTGGCCAGGCGCGGTCTTTGAGAAACGCTTTGTCTTGCGTGAAGCGATAGTGCTCCATGAAGTGTTCACTGCACCAAGCGGCGCCCATGACCCACATCCCCCAGACGGGCTGGCCCTGCGGCGTCGCCCACAGCCACGGGTCGGTCGTGTGGCCGAAGGCGAAGCCGCGCATGCCGAGCGCCTTTGCGAACTCCGTCCCTGCGGGCATGAGGCCGTCGACGAGCCAGAAGAACGGGCCGGTGGTCTCGCTGAGGTTGGTGACTTCGGCGGGCCAGTAGTTCATCTGGATGTTGATGTTGGTGTGGTAGTCGGCGTTCCAGGGCGCCTCGATCTGGTCGTTCCAGAGGCCCTGCAGGTTGGCTGGAAGCGTGCCAGGTCGCGAAGATGATTCGAGGAGATAACGGCCGTACTGGAAGTAGAGGGCGACGAGGCCCGGATCTGAACCGCCTTGTTGGACCTGTTGCAGCCGTTGGTCGGTCGGCAGGTCGGGTCGGCCACCAGGAAGGTTGAGAGAGACGCGGCGCATGTAACTCTGGTGGTCTAGGCCGCTGCTCCTTAGGACTTCTTCGTAGGGCTTTTTGACGACGGCGTCGATGGTCTGTCGGCACTTGTCGAGGTAGTCGGTGAGCGGCTTGTGCCAGTCGACCTTGTTGTAGTCGGTCTCTGCGGCGATGTAGATCGTCGCTGTGTCTGCACCTGTGACCTGGAGGTGGTTGTTGCGCGAAGTGACTCGCCCGCCCTGCGTCTCGATCTGCAGGACGCAGGCGTACCTGGTGCCCAACTGCTTGCCGTCGTGCTGCGCCTGCCCGGTCATGGTGAGGCGTCGGCTGCCGTTCGGTTCGACCACGTACTCCACTGGACGGTCGATGTACGCCTCGAAAGAGACGGTGCCGGGAAGGGCGCTGGAAACGTGCACGGCAATCACGTTATCGATCGCGGAGGCGAAGACGTCACGGCGCACGAGCGGCTTTCCGACGTGGAACTCGGTCGTCGCGACCGCGTTGAAGAGGTCAAGGCTGCGCTTGTAGTCGGTTGGGACGTAGACCCCCTGGAGCTGGACTCTCGCGGCCATGTTGCCGGGGCCGCCCTTGTTCGTCACGCCGACGGCGATCACGTTGGTGCCCTCGTGGAGCGCGTTGTTCGTGTGAAAAGTGTATGGCTGGTCGTAGACCGTCGTTGCGCCGACCTGCATGCCGTTGATGTATGCGACGGACTCGTCATCGATTGGCGTGAAGGCGATGCGGTTGAGCGACTGGGCTTGCGCAGCTGTGAGGTCGAAGGTCGTGCGGAAGACGACGGTCGAGTTTTCCGGCACTGTGAGGTCGGTCGTCTTGGTCCACGTGACGCCCGTATAGGACGAACCGAGCATCGCGCGGTCGAGCGTCTGGGTGGTAGGGCCGCGATACCAGCCGGTGATGGTGACTGGAGCGGGGAGGTCGCTGCCTGGCACTCGCGTTATGATGTGCAGGTCGCCCAGCGTCTGGTAACTGCGTGGAGAGACGCGCTGGCCGAGAAACTTGTCGGCGATCAACTGCTGGCCCTCCGCCGGCTTCCCCGCGAAGAACAGGGCTCGCGCCTGTTTGAGGGCTTCGCCCGCCGTCTTGGGCAGTTCTGGGAAGGGCGGGCCGGCCCAAAGCGAGTCGACGTTGAGTTGGATGCGCTCTTCGGTGATGCCGCCGAAGACCATCGCCCCGAGCCTGCCGTTGCCTACGGGCAGGGCGTCGGTCCACTTTTCTGCGGGCTGGCGGTACCAGAGAGTGCCTGCGGTCTGCGCCGCCGCGGTCGTCGTCAGGATGATTGCTGCCATAAGGACCGATGCACTGTGTCGCATGCCGTACATAGGCTACCCAGGGGAGGCGGGCATAATCGGCTTGTGCGGCGGGTGACGATCGTATTGCCGGACCTTGTCGGCGGGCCGGAGGAAGAGTCGGCGCTGCGCCCCTTGCCTGACGCTCTGCAGTACTTGGCGGAGCGCGGGGAGGTGGTGCGGCTCAAGCCATCGGCGGAGAGATCCGTGCCAGAACTCGCTTATATCGGCGTCGATCCCTTGGCGTATGCGATCGCTCAAGGACCGCTGACCGTCGCAGCGCTCGGACACAAGCCACCGGAGGGAAGCGTGCAGTTCCACCTGACTCTGGCGAGCGCAGACGAGGACGGGAAACTTCAGCCCGTCGGTGAGAAGGGCGGGAGTTTTGCGAAGGACGTTAGAGTGGTGTGCGAGACGATGCAGCGGCTGAAGACTGCGACTTTGACCCCGCTTCCTGGCGAAGGACTCGACCACGCCCTTGTGTGGGAAGGCGGGTCGCACGATAACGCGACTGTGCCGCCGGAAGTGGCCTACGGCTTGGACGCTTTGGCGAACGCGCCGCGAGGAGACGGTGACGTGATGTTGCGGCGGTTCATCGACGATGCGATCAACCTGCTGAACGAGACCGAGGAGAACCACGTGCGGATCGAGGAGGGTTTGAGACCGCTGAACTGCCTTTGGCCGTGGGGGCAGGGCGTGCGCCCCGACGTGCCGAACCTGCCGCTGCGGCGGGGCGACGTCGTCCATGTGGTGAGCGGCTCGATGCGGCTGGAGGGACTGTGTCGGTTGTTCGGCTATTCGCACGGCGATCGGGATGCATTTGGCAGTGGTTTGCAGACGAACTACGAGGTGGTGATGTCGAACGCGAAGGGGCACAGGTTGTCGCTCGCAGTGGTTGGGAGTTTTGGCGAGATGCGGAGGCACATGCGCGTGGACGAGATCGCGTGGAACTTGGAGCGACTGGCGGAGACGGTGGTCGCACCGCTCATCGAAGAGCAGGATGATGACCCGTTCGAGATGAGGCTCGTCGCACCGGCGTCCGGCCCCGGGTTGGCGCTGACCTATAAGTCTCTGCAGAAGGCTCCCGGCGGGGTCCCGTTCGACGAGCGCGTGCTGGACGACCGGCGCGTGCCAGAAGTGCACGTTTGGGAGTGCGTCTACCCTGGGACGATAGGGACGGGTTAGCGCATACTAGGCGCATGCGACGCGCGGCGTCTTCGATCCTCGTCCTGTGTGCGTGTGCGGCTTCGTTCGGACAGTTCTCGTCGTCGGAGCGCAAGGGGATCGCGGACGCGCTCTACGTCGGAAACCTGAAGGTGGAGGATCTTGGCTATGCGAAGCGGCCTTATGCGGGAGGCGGATATGGGATCGTGCGCGACGGGCTGAACAAGCCGCTAGAGACCTCTGAGACTCTGATGGGGCTGCACGCTTCCGCCGGGTACGCGTCGGTCTCGACTCTCTTGACTGCGCTGATCGCCGGTGTCTATGACGAGCCGTGGCTCGCGATCCAGCACGACCCGCCGATGTCGGGCCTCGACGATCTGCCGGACGACCTGCGACGACCGATCCTCGGGCTCGCCAACTGGATCAACTCGGCCAACAACGAGATCAAGCACGCGACAGAGAGGCTGACGCCGGAGGAGAAGCGCGCTCTGATCGAGTCGCTGCCGGAACTGGCGGTCGCCGATCCGTCTGTGAGGTTCTCGTACGTGCACGGGACGGTCTTGACCCCAGAGGAGGCGAAGAGCCTGCTCGCGAAGGTCGACCTCGCGCGGATCAGGTCTGCAGCGGCGCGTCTCGCGGAGGCGATCGAGCGGGCGATCGAACAACTCAAGGTCGCGAAGAGCGATTTCAAGGGCGTCATTCGGGAGCGGGTCGGAGGGATGCCGATTGTGGTCGCTGGCACCGAAGACGACGTGCATACGGACACCGATGCGGTGCTGACGGTTGACCTCGGTGGGAACGACACTTACAAGGGTCGGCACGGCGCCGGCGTCGGCTATACG
>DATLWQ010000354.1:0-3641 GCA_035576225.1 Fimbriimonadaceae bacterium
GGCGAAACTCGGCATCCTCCTCGGATCGACGCTTTCAGGAATCGTCGGCGCGATCCTCATCAGCAGGACGAGGCCGTTCGCGGTCGTCGGAGCGGAAGAGGAGTGAAGGTAACATCGGCCCCAATGGCCCGTCGCTTCGCCAGACTCCTCCCGTTTCTCGTCGCCTGCACGGCGTGCGCCCCGGCGTTTGCCAACGGACGACCACAACTGGGCTTCTATCTGGACAGAAAGCCGACCGTCGACGAGGTCAAGTCTTGTTACACGGGCGCGAAGTACGAGCCGCTCTACGGCTGCTACCTCGGCGCGTACATCGACCTCGACTCGAGCCTCACTCAGACGTACAAGGACTCGATCGGCCGCACCAGAAGGCTTCCTCAGGCGTTCGAGAGCATCGTCGGAACGCCGCACGCGACCTATTTCTTCTATCTCGGCTATGGCCGGCCGCTTCCCACCGACTGGGTCAGCCTCCTTGCTATGCAGGGAAAGATCGTCCACATAGCCCTCGAGCCCAATCGCGGCATCCAGTACGTCCTCGACGACGAGTACCTCGAGAACCTGGCGAAGGACATGGGCAAGACCAATGCGAAGATCTTCCTGCGCTTCGGCAGCGAAATGAACGGCGCCTGGGTCGACTACGGCAAAGACCCCGAACTCTACAAGCAGAAGTTCCGCCTCGTCGCGCAAAAGATGAAACAGTACGCGCCGAACGTCGCGATGGTCTGGTGCCCCTATGCCACGCCGATCAACCCGATCTCGTCCTACTATCCAGGCGACGACTATGTCGACTGGGTCGGCGTCAACATGTACAGCGTCACCTATTACGACCAGGATCCGAAGAAGCCCGCGCGGCAGGTGCATCCGATGGAGATGCTGGACTACGTCTATGACCGGTACAGCGAAAGAAAGCCGATCATGATCGGCGAGTACGGTACGACTCACTTTTCAGCCCTTGAGAGCAAGAGCATCCCTGGATTCGCAGAGCGCAACCTCTATGCCCTCTATGCGGGTCTCCCGCGGCGCTACCCCCGCGTCAAGTGCATCGACTACTTCAACGGGAACAACCTCGAACTTGCGCACCGCTTGAACAACAACTACGCGGTGACCCAGAACGCCGCAGTGCTCGATGCGTACCGCAAAGTCATCGAGCCGGACTACTACCTCAAGGACGCGAGCGAACTGCCCGAGTACTTCGACCTCACCGCTCTGAACTACGGTCGTGTTGATGGCAGTACAAACCCCATGGCGACGGTGCCGCTTTCTCCGATGCCGTTCGTGGACGGACAGACGGTGCAGGGCAAACTCGATATCTCCGCCTGGTTCCGCACCATCAGCACGCACGTCATGATGCGGTTCAAGATCGACGGGAATCTGCTCTACGAGGGGTTGGGCAGCGACAAGTGGTTCGTTACGATCGGCACCTCGCGCTTGACAGAGGGCTGGCATACATTCAGCGTCGAGGCGTTTGACGGCCGAAGGCGCGTCGGTAGGCGCTCGGCGCGCGTGATGGTGCTGCACTAGGGGAAGTCGATGTGCGCACGCTTCGCGTTCTTCAAGCGTGAACGGTTCCAACTGGTCTTCGGCCTAGATCCCGACGGCATCGAGCCGCAGTACAACATCGCCCCGACGGACGTCGTCGCCGCCGTCACAGACCGCGGCCAAGGACGCCAATTGGAGTTCTTCCAGTGGGGCCTCGTACCGTCTTGGGCCAAGGATCCTTCCATCGGCCAGAAACTGATCAACGCACGCGCAGAGACGCTGGCCGAAAAGCCGAGTTTCAAGGCGGCGTTCAAGAGGCGGCGCTGCCTGCTTCCTGCAGACGGCTTTTACGAGTGGAAGGGCGAAAAAGGGCACAAGCAGCCGTACTTCATCCACCTGCGCTCAAAGCAGACGTTCGCTTTGGCCGGATTGTGGGAGGAATGGGAGACGATCGACGGCGCGCTCGCGACCTGTACGATCGTGACAACCGATGCCAACGAGATGGTGTCCGACCTGCACACTCGCATGCCAGTACTGATACCCCCGGACGACTTCGATGCCTGGCTCGACCCCAAGGCCGATGGGCCCGTTGCGCTCCTGGCCCCGTACCCGTCCGATGAGATGGAGATGCACCCGGTTGCCAAAGCCGTGTCCAACCCGCGCTTCAAGTCGCCCGAAGCAGTCGAGCCCGTCGGTCCAGATGCACTGTTCTAATTGTCCGCGACTATCCGCAATTCTGGGCTACGGATTGGGAGTCAAGATGACCCCTCGCGTTACCCCGTTTGAATCGACTGCGTCGCCGACGATCACGCCCGAGTTGTTTATGTCCCGACCTTGCTGGATCGTGTAACCCGCGCCAGAACTGTCCATCAAATCGTTCAGGTTGTACATCGTTCCGTCGATCCAAACGAACGCCCTAGCGTCTACGGCACCTTCGTTTCCTGCCAGCAAATATGTCCCAACGATCACGCCAGAGTCATTGATGGCGTTCCCTTGCGAGACGTCACCCAGTCCACCGAGCGTCTGCATCGTTCCGTCGTGGTACAGGAAGGCTCGGCGTCGCTTGTTGTAGTCTGTTTCGCCGGTGATCCATCCATTGTTGTTGATGTCATACGCTCGTGTCCCAACTTGGCCGTTTGTGTTGCCAAAGAGCGTATACGTCCCGTTGTCGTAGTAGAAACTGCCGACGAGGTAACCCCCGTCACCAAAATAGCCGACGACCGTCCCTGCATTGTTGACGGCGCTCGCGATCGAGTAGTCGTGGCCATCGGAGATGTCGGTCATTGAGCCGTTCTTGTAGAGAAAGGCGCGGGGATGATAGTTGACGACCTCGTCGAAACCGACGATCGTATCTGAGTCGTTCATTCCCTGAACGATGACTGAGTGCCCGATCAGGCTGCCGATGTCGGTCAACGAACTACCGTTATAAAGGAAGCCGTTGGCTGCGCTGAGAACTCCGGCAAAGCCAGCGACGTGGCCGAACTTGTTGATCGAACGGCCAGTTGAAGTATTGTCGTCGTTGAGCGTGCCAAGGTTCGTCAACGTTCCCGCCGAGTAGAGGTAAGCCCTCGTCGTCGTCGTGGTAACTGTGGAGGAACCCGTTACCTGGCCGAGGTCGTTAATCGCGCGCGCGGAGTTCCCAAACGCGTTTTCGAACAGGGGCACGACCGTCAGGTGATACTGCGGTTGTGCAGAGAAATGCGGCGCGGTCGCAGAACCCCAGAGCATGACGAACGCTCGAATAAACCCCATATTGGCTCCCAGAGCCCACAGGACAGCCTAAGCGTCCAGTGGCCGTTCAATAGTCTGACAGCCCTGGGAGTCTCTCAGGTTCAAATTATCTGCAACAATGTGGCTTGGCCCCCACGGACGGTGGCCCCGTCGCCTTCGATCCTAGACCCTGCTCTCCTCGAAGTCCGTGCTCAATGTGACGTCCTTCCACGCTTCGAAGTCGCGCTTCATAGACTCCAGTTCCTCGTTCGCCCACTCGTACGCGTCCTTGCCCAGCAACAGCCGTAGCGGTGGATCGTCTGCCTCGACGACTTTGATCATCGCCTTGACCGCCTTGCGCGGATCGCCAGCCTGCTTGCCGTCGATCTCGGCATAAGTGGCGATGCGCTTTTTTGTCAGTTCTTTGTAGTCGCCTTCGAACACGGTCGGTAGTC
>DATLWQ010000355.1:0-9907 GCA_035576225.1 Fimbriimonadaceae bacterium
CGCCTGCACATGCTGACCGGAGACTTCGTCCGGATCTGCCGCTCGCCGCGCAGGACCCGGCTCATCAAGGCGGAACGGAACGACTTTTACGAGAAGCTCTCCGACCGCTTACAGTGGAGCCAGGGCCCGATATGAGCGGCGCACCCATCCTGAGCGTCCAGGACGTCGTCGTCGAGTTCGGGACGCAGCGCGGCACTATCCGCGCTCTCGACGGCGTTTCGCTGGAAGTGCTGCCCGGAGAGACGGTCGCGGTCGTCGGCGAATCGGGCTGCGGCAAGACGACCCTCGCACGCGCGATCCTCGGCCTGCAGCCGATGGAGGCTGGCAAGATTCTGTTCAAGAAGGAGAGTTCTGAGTCCGTCGGCCACCGGCTCGCCGAGAAGATCGGAATGGTCTGGCAGGATCCTTTCGCGAGCCTCGACCCTAGGTGGCGCATCCGAAGGGTCCTCGAGGAGCCTGGCCGCATCCTCGGCAGGCAGGTCGACATCGATGCCCTGATCGACAGCGTCGGTCTGTCGAGGGAGATGGCAGACCGCTTCCCGCACCAGTTGAGCGGCGGACAAAGGCAGAGAGTGGCGATCGGAAGGGCCCTTGCGCTCAAGCCACCGCTCGTGATCTGTGACGAACCGACGGCGGCGCTCGACCTGAGCGTGCAGGCGCAGATCCTCAACCTGCTCCGGGATTTACAGGCGGAACTCTCATGCGCCTTCCTCTACATCTCGCACGACCTGACCACGGTGCGTTACCTCGCCGACCGAGTCGCGGTGATGTACATGGGCAAGGTCGTCGAAGAGGGGCCGACAGACCGGATCTTCGAGCGCCCGTTGCACCCCTATACCAAGGCGCTTCTGGAGTCGGCACCGACCCTCGAACACCTCGGTGAACTGCCTGCGGTCGCCAAAGGCGAGATTCCAGACCCTACCAAGGCCATCAAAGGCTGCAAGTTCGCCACCCGCTGTCCACGGGTTCAGGACGTGTGCCGAGAGGCTCCTCCGGCCTGGTTTGAGCAAGATCGCTCCAGGGCACTGTGCAACTTTCCCCACTCAATTGCGTCGATAAAGTAGACGGCATGAACAGGCAGTTACTGGACGAGGACATCTCGCAGCTCGAGCACAGGGTGCTCGATATGACGAGCCGCGCCGAGACCATGGTCAGCAAGGCGGTCGACGCCCTGTGCAAACTCGACGACGACCTCGCCCACGAGGTCATGCACGCCGACGACGAGATCGACCGCCTGGACATCGAGATCGAGGCCCAGTGCCTGCGCCTGCTTGCCCTCCAACAGCCCATGGGCCGCGACCTGCGGGTCATTGGCGCCGCGATGAAGATCATTACGGACGTAGAGCGCATCGGAGACCTGGCCGTCGATATCGCCAAGATCACGATGAAGATCGAGCGCGAGATGGGCGACGCCTCGCTTGTCGACATCCCCAAGATGGCAAACCTCGCCCGCAAGATGGTGAGGTTCTCCCTCGACGCCTTCGTCAAGCGCGACGTCTCACACCTCAAGGACATCGCGGTCATGGAGGACGAAACGGACGTCCTGTACCGCGAACTCAGGTCGCAGATCCACGACTACATGAGGTCCCACCCGTCTCAGGTCGTCTCCGCCAGTTGGCTCCTGCTCGCCGTCCACCACATCGAGAGGATCGCCGACCACGCGCTCAACATCGCCGAACGCGTCAACTTCATGGTGACCGGCGAACTCGAGCAGATCAGCCCCTCGCACAGGTCCGACCACACGGCCTGATCCTATTCGCGCCCCTCGCTCGTCTTTGGGGCATGGTTTCGTTCGCGCTTGCGCTTGTCATGTTCCAGACAAAGCCGATGCCGCGCACCGTGCCCCTTATCGTGACGGCCGTCCAGCCCGGATATGGCGATCCCGTCCTCGACGAGGCTCGAATCACGGTAGAGTTCGTCGCCAAGACCGCGCAGGGCAAGGTCGTGGCCGACACCGCCAGACGCGGAATGCCGTTCACCTTCCTACTGGGCCAAGACAACGTCTCGCCGATATGGGAGCGCGCCGTCTCGGGCCTCAACGTCGGTGGTTCGCGCGTCCTGGCGATGCCGGCCTCCTCTGCGGGACTGCGCCTCGCCGGCGACCCCGATCTCGTCGTCACAGTCAGGGTCACTAAGGTCGCTCCGCTTTAGGTGGGCTTCGGTAGAATCAGCGAATGCGCGCGGAACTGAAGGAACTTTGGCGCTTCCGCGAACTGCTGTGGGCGATGGTGGAGCGCGAACTCCGCATCCGCTACAAGAACAGCCTCCTCGGCTTCTTCTGGTCGCTCCTCAACCCACTGGTGACCGTGCTTGTGATCACGGTCGTCTTCAAGTTCTTCCTTCAGAACGGGACGAACAACTACAGCGCCTACGTGCTGGCCGCCTATCTGCCGTTCATGTTCTTCCAGGTCTGCATCATGGACTCCGCGCAGTCGGTGCTTGGGGCCGTGCCGATCATTAAGAAGGTCTATTTCCCGCGCGAGATTCTGCCGCTTTCAAACGTCATTGCGAACTTCATCCACTTCTTGCTCGCGCTGTGCGTCTACTTTGTCTATCTGTTCGTGCTGTGGGGAGTGACGGGCTTCGCCACGTCGCCGTTCACGTGGAAGATCTTCTTCCTTCCGGTGCTGCTGATCGTCAACTTCGCGCTTGCAGCAGGTGTGTCGTTCTTCGTCTCCGCGTACAACGTCTTCTATGAGGATGTCAAGTACGTCGTCGGCGTCGCGCTCTACCTGATGTTCTTCCTCACGCCGGTCATGTACTTCAGCGAGACCGTCTATTACGCGCTGAAGGCGAAAGGGATGGTCTGGGCCTACTATCTGTACCACCTCAACCCGGTTGCGACGCTTTCGACGGCGTACAGGAAGACGCTCGTCCCGACCGGCATGATCGAGGTCAAGCCCGGGCCAGGGCAGGCACCTGTGCAGATGTACATGCTCGATTTCGACTGGACGCTGTTTTGGATCGCAGTGGCGGTCTCACTGGTCTTGCTCGTCACCGGCTACGCGGCGTTCAACAAACTCAAGTGGAGGTTCGTCGAAAGGCCGTGAGCGAAGTCTCAGTCTCCGTGCGCGACTTGCACAAGTCGTTCGAACTCTCGCACACCGGGGCGGCGTCGCTCAAGACCACGCTCCTGTGGTGGAAGCGCAAGAAGAACCTGGAAAGGATCGACGTCCTCAGGGGCGTTTCGTTCGATCTCCATCGCGGCGAGTGCCTTTCCCTCGTTGGGCGAAACGGAGCAGGGAAGAGCACCCTGCTCGCCCTGGTCGCACGCGTCTACAGACCGACGTCCGGCGAGATCGAGACGCACGGACGGGTCGCACCGCTTCTCGAGTTGGGCGCAGGGTTCCACCCCGACCTCTCGGGACAGGAGAACGTCGTGTTCAATGCGATGATGCTCGGTCTGAGCAGGAAGCAGGCGAACGAGAGGCTAGACCAGATCGTCGAGTTCTCCGGCCTTGGCCGATTCATCTCCGCGCCCGTTCGGACTTATTCGAGCGGCATGCAGGCTCGCCTCGGTTTTGCGGTCGCGATCAACGTCGACGCAGACGTCTTGATCGTGGACGAGGTGCTCGCGGTCGGTGACATCGCGTTCGAGCACAAGTGCTTCAACTACATCGAGGGATTTCGATCGAGGGGCGGCTCGATCCTCCTCGTCACTCACAACCTCGTGACGATCGAGAAGTTCGCCGACAGGACTCTGTGGCTCCAGGACGGACTGGTTGCGAAGGAGGGCCTCCCTTCCGAAGTCATCCCCTACTATCGGCAGGCAATGGAGGGCCCTCAAGCGGCGCCGTAAGCACGCGGAAGAACCCCACGAGGTTAGTGCGCGCACGCTCCCACAGCCCGAGTGTGGCCACTGCGGCCACACCCCATCCCAGCAGCCGGATAACCGCACCAAATCGGTCGAGCGTAACCGCCACCCTCCACGACAAGCGATCGTGGTGGATCAAAAAGTACAGTTCCTTGCCGCGGTTGTAACGGGCGACCGCCTGCCACCGGACTTTGGTGCTCGATCCGAGTTCGTGCACGAACGCCGCCTCAGGTACGTACATGATGATCCCGTGATTTGAAAGCCGCTTGCAAAGTTCCGTGTCCTCGCAATACAAGAAGAATCTCTCGTCAAACCTTTCGACCGGTCGCATCATCAGGCAGGCGCCCATCACCTGCGCAACTTCGAAGACGTCGCTGTCTGACTTGACGATCAGCCGCGCTGAGAGCCAATAGGGGTCGAAGACTGGACTGCCTCGGAAGATCTTCTCTAGAAACGACTGCTCGCAGAACACCGCCCATAGAGTGAGAGGGCTGCAGCACGACTGTTGCAGACGACCGTCAGGGTGCTCCAGGCGACCGCCGCAGGCCACGACCCCCGGGACCGTGTCCATCACTTCCAACATCCTGTGGAGCGCCTTTGGCAGCGCCTGACAGTCGCTGTTGAGCAGGAGGGCAACGTCGCCTGTCATTACGTCGAGCCCCTGGTTGTTGGCCGCGCCGAACCCCCTGTTCGTCTGGTTGCGGATCAGCCGCACTTGAGGGAACTCTTCGGCGACCATGTCCGCCGATTTGTCCACGCTCCCGTTGTCGACGACGATCACCTCGTCGGCGTCTCCCAGGCTAGCAAGGCACCGCCGGAGAATGTCGTGAGTGTTATAACTGACAACGATGACGCTCAGCCTGGACACGCCGCAGTTCTACCCGAGCCATGCTAAAATACAACCCAATGTCTAGCGATGTTTTGCTCACGAAGGAAGGCTTTGAGAAACTCAAGGCCGAACTCGAACACCTCAAGTCGGTAGAGCGCCAAAAGATCGCTGACAACATCCGCGAGGCCAAGTCCCACGGCGACCTCCGCGAGAACGCGATGTACCACGAGGCCAAACTCAACCAGAAGCGTCTGGAGGGGCGCATCGCCGACCTCGAGAAGGTCGTACAGATCGCACAGATCGTCGAGCGGCCGGATCACAGCGGAGACATAGCACACCTCGGTTCGACCGTGACGCTCAGGGACCTCAAGTGGAACGACGAAGTCAAACTTCGGCTGGTCGGAGCCTTCGAGGCTGACCCGACCCAGGACATGATCTCCATTACTTCGCCGCTCGGCTCCGCCCTGATCGGCAAACAGATCGACGACGAGATTGAATATGAGGCGCCCGCAGGCATCCAAAAGTACAAGATTCTTCGGATCGACGGTTAGCGTCCTGGCGCTTGGCACGGTCTTGGCGGGCTGTGCCGCACCGGGCGAGGTCAGCGTCCCGGCGGAGTCGGCGCAGCAGGCGACCACTCTGGAGCGCATCGACTTCAATCCGGACGTTCCACTGGGCCGCGACCTCGCGATCATCAACAAGGACCGCTCGTTGCGCCTTGGGGCGACCAGCGACGAGGCCCTCAGCGTCTTTCCCGCACCGGCAAGGAGCTATCCGTTCAGTACTCTGCCCGCCCAGTTCGGAAAGGGGTTCAAGGCGACGGGGTGGGACAGCGACCTGCGCTCATTCGGTTGCATCCTCTACGGCGAGGGGTCCGACCGAGACGTCGTCGTCTTAGCGATGGAGACACAGGACAGCGTCTCGGAGGACGACGTCGCCAGCGCGATAGCGCTCTATAAGAAGCAGTACGGAGAGCCCCAGTTGAACTTGCCCGGCAAGGACGTGCAGTACATGATCTGGGAGCGGCCGGAGCGGCGCCTCATGCTCAACGTCTCGACAAATTCGAAAGGATCGAGGGCGCTGACTGTGGCTGTCGGCGTCCCGCAGGTCATGGGGGAACTCGGCATCACCCAGGATCAGGCGCGCACGGACTGGGCGAGCGCGAAAGAGACCCTCTCCGGAAAGCCTGCGGGCTAGCCGGGAACGTTTTGGCCGTCCCGAGCGTCTTCAAGACTGTCGAGACGCAAGTCAAGGCAAAAATCTACAACACAGGAGGTGACCGTTTTTATGATTGACAGTTGGAGTACCCAGGGAGGTGCGGGGTTTTAGCACCCGCCTCCCAGGGCGGGGTCTAGCGATGGACCCTGATCTCCCTGGTGACCAGACCGGCCCCGGCGAATATCGCCGGGGCCGGTCGCCGTTTAGAGCGCCGCTAGTCTGTGAAGCAGCACCGTGCCGGGTATCGTCTTGATGCTCAGATGTCGTCGATGAAGCCGCTTGCTGGACTTGTCCTCGCTGCCGGAAAGGGCACGAGAATGAAGTCGGACCTACCCAAGTGTCTTCACCCTGTCTGTGGCGTCCCGATGGTGGAGCACGTCGTACGCGCGCTACGAGCGGCTGGAGCCGATCGCGTCGTGGTCGTTGTCGGACACGGAGCAGACCAGGTCAGGGAGACACTAGGGGATTCTTGCGAATACGTCGAGCAAAGCGAGCAACTGGGCACCGGACACGCTGTCATGTGCGCGGACAAGGCGCTCGGTGCGCACGACGGCCCGCTGCTCGTCCTTCCAGGGGACGTGCCGCTCATGACACCGGGCTCGCTCTCACTGCTGGCGGCTGACCTCGGCGAGGGCGCCGTGTCGATGGCGACCTTCCTGATGGACGAGCCTCAAGGCTATGGACGCATCGTCCGTTCCAAGCAGGGCGCCCCGGTCGGGATAGTCGAGCAGAAGGACTGTACGCCAGATCAGGACGCCATAAGGGAGGTCAACGCGGCCGTCTACTGCTTCAACTCCAAAGCGCTTTTCACCGCGCTGCGTCAGATCGGCAACGACAATGCCCAAGGCGAATACTATTTGACAGACGTCGTCGGCCTCTTCGCAAAGCAGGGAAGCGGGGTCAGCACCACAGTCTTCGCAAGCGAGACGGAGTTCTCTGGCGTCAACGACCGGTACCAACTCGCCGAGGCGAACGCAGCAATGCGCAGAGTCCTCTTGCGCAAGCACGCCCTCGCCGGTGTGACCTTCATGGATCTCGCAACCACGTTCATCGATGTGGACGTCGAAATCGGCGCGGACACGGTGGTCTATCCGGGCTGCGTTATCGAGGGTGCCAGCAGCATCGGCTCGCACTGCTCGATCGGCCCTGACTGTTGGATCAAGAGTTCGACCATCGGCGACGGGTGCAAGGTCTTCATGAGCCACCTCGACCAGGCGGATATGGGTCCCGGATCGCGCTGTGGTCCGTTCAGCAACCTCCGTCCCGGCGCACGGCTTCAAGGTGACGTCAAGATCGGCAATTTTGTCGAGGTCAAGAACTCGGACCTCGGCAAGAAGGTCAGCGCGTCGCACCTGACCTACATCGGGGATGCAACGATCGGTGCAGGCACCAACGTCGGCGCAGGTACCATCACGTGCAACTATGACGGGTTCTCAAAGTTCAGGACTGAGATCGGAGAGAACGCGTTCATAGGATCGAACTCGACACTCATCGCACCGATCAAGATCGGCGACGGAGCCTTTGTGGCGGCTGGAAGCGTCGTTACAAAGGACGTGCCGGACGATGCGCTCGCCCTCGGGCGTGCAAGACAGGAAACGAAAGAGCAATGGGCCAAGTCGTGGCGCAAACGGAAACAGGATCGCCAGTAAATATGGATCTCGCAGGAATGATGCTGTTCGCGGGGAACGCGAACAAAGAACTTGGGCAACGGGTCGCAGACTATCTGGGCATCGAACTCGGCCAAATGACCTCGACCAGGTTCAGTGACGGCGAACTGCGAGTGATGATCGACCAGAGCGCGCGCGGCAAGGAGGTCTTCATCCTCCAGCCGACGTGCGAGCCCGCCAACGACACACTGATGGAACTGTTGATCATGCTGGACGCCTTCCGCCGCGCCAGCGCAATGAAGATCAACGTCGTCATGCCGTACTATGGCTACGCCCGACAGGACAGGAAGATCAAGCCCCGCGAGCCGGTCACGGCCCGCCTCGTCGCCGACCTGATCCAGAACGGGGGCGCGACGCGCGTTGTCGCCGTTGACCTGCACGCCGAACAGATCCAAGGCTTTTTCAACATCCCGGTCGACCACCTCTACGGCGGCCCGATCATCGGTCGCTACCTGATCGAGCAGGGCTATCGCGAGGATGACGACGTGATCGTCGTCTCGCCGGACGTCGGAGGCGTCGGCAGGGCGAGGAGCCTGGCCGAAATGCTGCACTCGCCACTGGCCATCCTGGCCAAACGCCGCTCCGAGCCGAACAAGGTAGACAGCGTCGAGATCATCGGTGAGATCGAAGGCAAGCGCTGCATCATGATCGACGACATGATCGACACAGGAGGATCGGTCGTGCAGGGAGCGGAGGCGCTTTTGAAGAGCGGCGCGCTCGAGGTGATGGCTTGCGCCACGCACGCGGTGTTCAGCGGAGACGCTCGAAAGCGGCTCCAGGACAGCGTCCTCGCACGCGTCGTAACGATGGATACAGTCCCGATCACGGAGCAACGCAAGTTCTCGAAACTCACAGTCCTGCCAATCGCACCACTCCTGGGCGAGGCGATCAAGCGCATCCATCTCAACCGCTCAGTGAGCACGCTGTTCGACGACTGGCGCTAGATCAGGGCACTTTCGCGCAGCCGCCCGCCGTAACTATGGATCGTAACGAAGCCACAGACGACCGCTTGGAGTGGTCCGTGGATATGGGCGCACTTCGTCCGAAGAGGCGGTTCATCGTCGCTGTCATCGCCTTCGTCGCGGGCCTGGTTGGATTCGCGATGTTCGGGTGGTTCATCGGGCTGATCGGGTTCGCCGTCGTACTCGTGTCGACGGCCGAAGTATTCGTGCCGCTGAAGTACCGGATCGACGCTGAGGGGGCGCGGGTGAAGTGCGGCCTGAGCGTCACGGAGATCGAATGGTCGAAGGTCAGGCGTCTGATTCCAATGGCGGACGGAATCAGGCTCTCGCCGCTTGAAAAACCGTCCGTGCGGAACGAATTTCGCGGGGTTTATCTGCGATTTTCAGACAACGAGGACGCCATATCAGGCAAAATACGCCAATTCTGGAATGGAGACACAAGCCCTCTGGACGGAAGAACTGACGGAGCAGGAGACGGCGGAACTGATCAGCAAAGTGGCTGATGAGGTCCACAAGAGGAAACTCGAAGTCCCCGCAATCCTGTTCTTTGAAATGCATAAGCCGATCTCGCGGTTGGCTGGCAACGCAATGATCTTCTTCGCCCCCTTTATTGCGCCGTTTGTGGGGATCGACAACGTCCATAACTACAGCCGTCTTCTCATGGAGTCCTCAAACGTCGAACGTCTCATCCAGGAGATCGAGGATCGAGAGTCTGAAAGCAAGAGCGAGGAGGCTCAAGCGTCGTAATGCAATATCTAGACACCGGCAAGTACTCAGTGTTCTTCACTCTGCTGCTCGTGTTCTTCATCCTGTTCAACATCTACAGGGCCAAAGGCAAGAAGGACATGTACGTGCGCAGGATTCCCGGCCTCAACGCCATCGACGATGCGATTGGGCGCGCGACAGAGATGGGAAGGTCGGTGCTCATGGTTCCTGGCATCGGCACCCTCAACGCGATCTCGGTCCAGGCGATCAACATCTTCGCCCAGGTCACAAAGACGGCCGCGCAGTTCGGAACTCCGATCAGGCTCTGCTGCCTCGACCCCGCGGTCTACGCCGTCGCGCAGGAGACGATCCGCGACGTCTACCAGGCACAGGGGCAGATCGACCGATACGACCCCGACTCGGTGCGGTTCATCTCGGACAGGCAGTTTGCCTTTGCAGCCGGTGTCGCAGGCATCATCTACCGCGAAAAGTGCGCCGCGACGTTCTTCCTGGGAGAGTTCTACGCAGAGTCGCTCATCTTTGCCGAGACGGCGAACAGCGTCGGGGCCATCCAGGTGGCCGGCTCGACGCAGACCGTCCAGACTCCGTTCTTCATCGCAGCCTGCGACTACGTCCTCATCGGTGACGAGTTCTACGCGGCCAGCGCCTACCTGACCCGTGAGCCAGTGCTCGTGGGGTCTCTGGTGGGACA
>DATLWQ010000356.1:0-1609 GCA_035576225.1 Fimbriimonadaceae bacterium
AACCCGCCGGTCGTGGAGCAGGACGGGCGGAACGGCCGCTACGAGGTGCGACTCGAGCGCGAAACCGTGGCAGTCGTCGGCAAGGGCGGCCCGGACTTCCGCTTCAAGACCTTCAACGGCGACATCATCATCCGGAAGCGCTAGAACAACGCATGCAGGATGCCTCTGGCACATCCGCGCTAGGCGTTGAGGCAAATCAGCCACGGGAGAGCTCACGGTGCACGTGCAACACTTCACTCCGTATCTGACGCTCTCGTTCGTCCTTTTGTGGGCGAACACCGCAAATGCTCAATCGGTCAACTGCGTGTTCAAGGAGCGGCTTGCGGATGTTCTCTACGGAAGTTGTTCGGGCCTCTCGTCAGACGAGAGCCTGATCACGCTGCGGCCAAAAAGCCATTCGAGTCAAGATTGGATTGGGGCGATCACGCTCGGAAACTATGTCGAGCTCGTGGAGGTCGTCGCGCAAGAGACGGGTCCTGCTCGCACCTACACCTTTCGATCTGTCTTGAACTGGTTCAATGTCCAGGAGTGGCATCCAAACAGGATGCCAGCCGTCCTACGCTTCGATCGTTCCGACGTGGCCGCACCGACCGATACGGACGTTGCGATCCTCAAAAGGGCGCGCGCCCTGATCATGTCAAGTCGTTGGGATCGAGCAGATGACCGCAACTGCGAGAACGACGAGAAGGGTACGCTAAGCCTATATTGTGCCCTCATGCAGGCGTCGTACGCCGAGACAGGCCAGTACTATCATCGTCAGCCCGCTATGCAGCTCGTGCGTCGTGCGATCCAACAACAATGGCCGGAACGCGTAAAGAACCACCGCCTGATGGACTTCAACAATGCGCCCGAAACAACGTCAACGGATCTCATCACGGTGATCGATATAGCGCTCGAAACGGCGCGGGACGGTAAGGTGCAGAAGAAGTAGGATCCTTCCGCGGGCAGCTCTCGGTTGCGGTATTCGAGGGCATCTACGGGAACCAGTGGGACCCGCGAACGTGCAACCCGCATGTGCGCCCCCTAGGGGCTCACACAGTATCCGTCACGACCATTCCCGTCGTCAGCAGCGGAACTTGAGCCACGATAGCACCGCTCGGGTTGATGATGGCCGTGGGGCCATATGAAACTCGACCGTCCCGTTCTCCGACAATGTCGGAGGACACAATCCATACGCCGTGGGTCTTGGCCTGCCGAGAACGAATTTCGTTATGCCGGTTTCCACTCCTCGGCCCAAGCACCTGGCATCATGTTGCTGCAGGGGCACACGAGTACTTTTGCACCGGCTTTCGCGCAGCGCTCGACGGACTCATGGAAATTCAAGTCGCAACAGATATTGATTCCGATCCTCGCGCTGTCGACATCGAAGACCATCGCTTCCGTTCCAGGCTCGAAAGCGATTTCCTCTCCGCGTAGTAGATGCACTTTGCGATAACGACGAAGCAGCTTCCCACGTCTGATCGCCACGGCAGAGTTGTAAAGGAAGTCGCCCTCGCGCTCGACTAGGCCCACGACGACAACCGGCTCGAGCGCTTCAAACTCCTTTAGCACGCGTTCAAAGTCGGCCGTCGCCAGGTCGATCGCGACGGTCGAAAGGTATTTTGGATGG
>DATLWQ010000357.1:0-6833 GCA_035576225.1 Fimbriimonadaceae bacterium
AACCTACGTGCGTTCTCGGCGCTTCGGCTCCAGACCCGGACACGGCGCAGGTCTCGCACCTCGGCCATCGCCTGCAGGTGCGAGCGTGACTGCGTCCCGGAACCGATGACTGCCAGGTCGCCCGCGTCCTTTCTTGCCAGAACCCTGGTCGCGGCCCCGCTGGCGGCGGCTGTGCGGATCGTGGTGATCTCGCCCCCGTCCATGACTGCCATCGGCGCGCCGTACTTTGCGTCGAAGAGCATCACCGCGCCCTGGTGCGACTCGTACTCCGTGCCCTCGTTGCTTGGAAAGACGGTGACGACCTTGATGCCGAAGAGTTCTGGGCTGCCCAGGTACGCGGGCATCAGCCCGAGGCCGCCCCGCTTGTCGGGGTGCCACACGATGGAGCGTAGCGGCATGACGGCCTTCCCTACTGAAAAGGTCTTGAGAACTTCCGCCATCGCATCGATGCACTCGTCCATCGGCAGGAGACGGACGACTTCCTTGTGGTCGATGTGGAGCACTTTCATTGCAGAATCTCGGTCAGTAGGTCGGCGTCCAGGTTTCCTCCGGACACGATGCACACTGTCTTGCCGCGCTCTACACGCGGCGTGGCGAGGGCGGCGGCCAGAGCGAGCGCGCCCGCCGGCTCGACGATCAGTTTCTGCACGAGGCAGAGCGTGCGGACGGTCTCGCGCACGGTCTCCTCGCTGACGAGCACGACCTTCTCCACGAGGGAACTAAGCAGCGGGTACATCTCATCGGTGATGTACGGCACCGCGACGCCGTCGCAGATCGTCTTGCACTCGACCGACGCAGGCTTGCCGTCTTGGATCGATTGATAGAGGGACGGGCAGCACTCCGGCTCGACGCCGAAAATCCTCACGTCCGGCTTGAGCGCCTTGAGCGCGCTGCCGACTCCGCCGAGCAGACCGCCGCCGCCCACAGGGATGAAGACCGAATCGACGTCTGGAAAGTCCTCGATGATCTCGATCCCCATCGTGCCGTGGCCGGTCATCACCCGCTTGTCGGTCCAAGGATGGACGAACGCGTACGGCTCCTTCTCCCATCCGTGGCCCTTCATGTAGGCGAAGACTTCGTCCATCGGCAAGAGAACCGGCGTCGCGCCAAGCCGCTGCACTGCCTCGATCTTGTTGGTCGGTGCGTGGTCGGGCATGACGCTGCGCGCCGAAACCCCAAAGTGGCGGGCCGTCCACGCGAGCGCCTGGGCCGTGTTGCCCGCGCTCACCGTGCTGACTCCGTGCGCTCGCTCCTCGTCGGTCATCGTGGCGACCGCGTTGTAGACGCCCCTGATCTTGAACGACGCCATCGGTTGGTGTGTCTCGACCTTGAGGCGGACGTCCGTCTCCTCGCCGGGACGGAAGGGCACGAGGGGGGTTCGGCAAGCGACGCTCTTGATCCTGTCCGAAGCGGCGCGGATCTCTGCCAACTTCGGACGGTCGCTCATGGGCCGCATTCTACCGGGCCAACGTCAGGACAGCATCTCGTCGACGGCACGGGACACGTGGATCTGCGCCGTGTCGTAGAACGGAACCGGCGTTTGGACGACATCGCGGAGGATCAGCGGCAGTTCCGTACCCGCGAGCAACAGCCCGTCGATCCTGTGCCGCGCGACCAACTTCCCGACGATCTCCATGAGCCCGTCGCGGGTCTTGGGGAGGAACACGCCCTTGACCAGTTCTCCAAAGTACTTCTCCTGGATCCAGTCCTGTTCACCCGAAGTCGGCACCACAAGAGAGAGGCCTTCGCGCTCGAACACGTCTGGATAGAACCGCGCCTGCATTGTGAAGCGAGTGCCGAAGAGACCGAGGCGCTTCCTACCGTCAGCCTTGGCTGCCGCGCAAGCCGTTTCGACGATGCTTAGCAACGAGATTCGTGACCGCTCTGCCACTTGGTCAAAGACGATGTGAGGCGTGTTCGCGGAGATGAGGGCGAAGTCGGCACCGGCACGAGCGAGCGTCTCGATCGATTCGACGACGTAGTTCGTCATCGAACGCCAGTCGGACTCATTGGCCCAGGCGAGCATGCGCCCAAGGTCGATGCAGTCGATGAAGACGGGCGGGTAACTGCCATCGCTAATTCTCGACTGATATTCGGCGACGAGCAGTCTGTAGTAGTCGATCGTGGACTCAGGGCCAAGGCCTCCGACGATTCCCAGTTTCTTCATCTGTCCTTTCCGTGGCTCGATGTCAGAGCGAGGTTACCGCCACGTATAACTTGACCCCGCCAGGAACAAATCGGTAAAACCGTCCGCGAGGCCATCAATGATGCTAGCCAGCCTGGTTCTTGCGACAGTCGTCAGCCCCACTTTCAACCCCGTCCTACAGGTCGTGAGGAGGGACCAAGACAATTACGAGACGCAGGCGATCTACGAGCACAACGAAAACGTGCCTGACCCGAAAGACCCCAGCAAGATGGTCTCGGCCCAGGTGCACTACTTCTTCAGGTTCTTCGTCCACTGGGAGCCGTTCCCCGACGACTACGAGATCACCAGGACCGTCCGCACGCGCCCAGAGTCGCCGGCGAAGAAGTTCCAGATGACCCGTGAGAGGATCGGCCTCAACGACGACGTCGACAGCAGACAGTCTGCGAACATACTCTTTGACACAGCGATCAAGGAGGGCATCCCGCCTTCCGTGGGGCCGACCCTCTTCTCCGCCTTGACGGAGTTGAAAAAGAGGACGATCGAGGACATCGATCCGACACCGATCACGATCGACCCGAACAATGGGATCAAGCCTGGCGGATGGACCATTCGCGACTACGGCTACAACCTCTACTACACGGACCTCCACATCCAGTTGTACAAGGCAGTGAAGGCCGCCGGCCAGAAAGAGTGGACTGAGACCAAGGTCGGCCAAGAGCGGTTCTACGACCTGTGGGAGTACAGGATTCCGATTCCGATGTTCGATGAGAAGTTCATTCCTGACAGGAACACGGACACCAACACGATGCACATCGGCTACACGCTGCCAGACGGGTTCGGCGGTGTCCAGTTCAGTGATGAGCACGCGAGCCTGCTCGGTCTGGGAGGGACGACCCTACCGCGGCTGTCGCTTTCGTACGACATCACCGGAAAGGGCCTGGTCACCAGCGCCGCGACCTATCGCAAAGAGGTCCTCAACACGCTACCCAAGCGTCTCAACGACTTCGTCAACATCACTGGCCTTGGCGCAAACAAGGTCGACGGCCTACTGAACTCGGTCGCAGCGCAGGGGAACAGTATGAACTCGCTACAGGTGCCCGGCGACCCCGGCAGCCTCGGCGTTCCCAACTGCGGGTCAAGGCTGTTCATGCCTCCAGGAACAATCTGGGTGCCGGACAAACCGGGCTACCAGGTCATGACCAGCACGACGCCGATCGATGTGATGTTCGCGCTCTCCGCGGACGTGAACGGCGGGCTGCCGATGTTCGAGTCTGGGCGAATGCACTGTCTCAACAAGGATCTGCACGAACCTGCGCCGGGAGTCCGCTACTTCCCGTACATGAGCAACGACGACGTCATTACGCAACTTGCGGAGATCGCCTCGAAGAGCCGCTTCCGCGGCCCGTGGGACCAAGTCCGCACATGGATCTACACCGACCAGGTCGGGTTCGACGATGCCAACGCCCGTATCTTTCCGCCCGTAAGCGCCGGGCAGTACACGAACGACCTTTTCGACGTGTTCAAACTCGGCGGGCTCGACCCGAAGTCGTTCAAGAGCGACAAGATCTTCGATCCCAAACTGCTGACGGCTGCGACAGCGACCGACGCGGCGATGAAATGGTTCTCGATGCAGATCGGGGAGCAGTTCGGGAAGGAGGTGCGCAAGTGGATGGAGAAGATGCCGAAGGAACTCTCCTCGATGCTCGCGGCACCCGCAGACGATTTCGAAAAGAAGCACCTGCCCAGGTTGCTCACGTCCCTACTGGGCTCGCTCGACGAGGACACGCGCATGGGAGCGCTGGCCTTTCTGGACAAGTCCAAGGGGGGCGAAGGCGTCCTCAAGAACCAGGTCGGCGACTTCCGGGACAGCCTCTATTCGAGCGACAAGAAAGAGGTCGCTCTGGCCAAAAAGGTTGCTGCGCGCTATCTGTCCGAACTCCCGCCCGACGTTCAGTGGCTGATGCAACAGTAGGTCACTTCTTCGGCAGAGTACCGACGTAGGCAAGCGAGGCTTCGACCGACTTCTTGAGCATTCTGTCGCCTCTGTCGCCTTCGAGACTGACCTGCAGCCACCCCTTCATGGGTCTGCCGGTAAAGTCGGCGAGCGTCGTGCGCCCGTCTTTGAGCGCTTCCTTTGCGGCCTTCTCGCCAACGCGTGCGATCAGCCAGTCGTGGTAGACGCCCACGCAGATGTTGCCGTTCAGCATGAAGCAAGCACCGCCGAACATGGTTCTCTGCTCGACACCCTTCTTCCCATCGAGAACCTTGGCAAGTTTGGAGACGATCTTTGGATTGGAGTGCATGCCTAGCCCCCGATGTGCTTGAGCGCTGCCTCCGGATCGGAGGCGCAAAGGTCGAGTTCCTCGTCTGAGGCGGCGAGGAGCCTCTTGTGCAGATCGGCCATCTGTGCGGCTCTGCCCTGTCTCAGGTGCCTGCGAGCAAGGCCTTCGATGAAGGCGATCCGGTCTTCCCGCGTCTCGCAGATCAGTCGCGGCACTTCCGTTGGCTGACCGTCGTCGTCGAGTGCGACCATCGTCACGCGCGCCGTGTTCGTGTGCCGCTTGTCGCCCTTCGTCAGGTCCGTCGCATAAACGTCGATCGTCACCTCCAGTGACGTGCGACCGACGTAGGTCACCGAACCCTCCATTTCGACGTAGTTGCCGACCTCGACAGGATGGAGGAAGTCCACGCGGTCGAACGAGGCCGTCACACACATGCGTCCGGAGAACTTCTGCGCCGTCGCGCTCGCAGTCAGATCGACCATGGCGAGAATGGAACCGCCAAAAACGTGGCCGAGGAAGTTGGCGTCGTTCGGCGTCATGAACTGCGCCATGCGTGTCAGGGTCTCGCTCGTTCGCTTTCCGTTCATGCGCTCAACACGATCCTTGCGAAACCGTCGGCGTCCAGAGACGCGCCCCCGACGAGCCCGCCATCGATGTTGGGCTGGGCGAAGAGTTCTCGCGAGTTGTCCGGCTTGACAGAACCGCCATAAAGTATGCGCACACTGTCGGCGACGTCATCGTCTGTGATGTCGCCAATCGTCGCTCTAATCACCGCGCAGACGCGTTCTGCCTCGCCTGCACCACAGACGTCGCCTGTGCCGATCGCCCACACGGGCTCGTAAGCAACGACCATCGAGTACATTTCGGCGCCGTCGACACCCTTCAAGGCGCCTTTCAACTGTTTCGCCACGACCTCGTCCGTCTTTCCCGCGGCTCGTTCGTCGGCGGTCTCGCCTACGCAAAGGATCGGGTTGATCGAGTAATAGAGCAACGACTTGATCTTCAGATTGACCGTCTCGTCCGTCTCCGCAAAGTAGCCGAGCGTCGATTTGGTGAGGTCAGTCGAACCGAAGCGGCCGCGCGTCTCCGAGTGGCCGACGATGCAGTAGTCGCAGCAGAACTCGTGCAACATCCGAGCGCTAACCTTCCCTGTGAACGCCCCAGACTCCTGCCAGAAGCAGTCCTGTGCGCCGACCTTGACCTGCGTGTTTTTGAGTAGTTCGCGCACGCGCGGGATCGCCAAGTACGGCGGACAAACGACCACGTCCAGGTCCCACAGGTTCTCGATCTGTTTGATGAACGCCTCGACCAGCGCGGCCCCCTCCATCGAGGTCGGATTCATCTTCCAGTTGCCGGCGACCAGTTTCGTGCGCATGGCTATCTCATTCTATGACACTATGATCTCTGGCTCGACGGCGATCTCGACTTTTCCTCGGATCGAGTTGGTGATGATGCAGTAGTTGTCGGCCTTGTGCGCCATGTCCTCCGCTACTTTGACCTGGGCCTCGTCGGTCCCGGGCGCAAGCGTGATCTTCGACCTCACGGTGATCTTCTTGTAGGTGAACTGGGGGCCGTTCTCCTCGACCTCACCGACGGCCGTGGCTTGGACGTCCGTCACCGGGATCTTGCGGTTCTCCGCGATGATCCCGAAGGTGATCATGTAGCACGAGGCGACCGCCATCGCGAGCAGTTCCTCTGGGTTGGTGCCTCCGCCGACACCGCCGAACTCCTGACCGACCGCGATCGGTACAGTGACCCCGTTCTTCGAGTCCTTCGCCTCGCCCTTGCCTCCCCGACCGCCTTCCCAAGTGACGCTGGCCGGGTATTCGTGCATCTTTGACATGGCGCGAGGTTACCGGGAACCACCGGCTGCTCCAGGCCCTTCTATGAGAGGCTCCCAAGGGTAGAATCACCACCCCGAGGCGCCGTACCCAAGTGGTCAAGGGAAGGGTCTGCAAAACCCTCATTCAGCGGTTCGAATCCGCTCGGCGCCTCCATCTTTTTGCCTGATCATCGGAGCGAGAGGTCGTGGCTGTCGATCGACGCGCTGAAGTGCTCGGCCCCCGGAACACCGCGCTGTGCGGGGCTCGTGTCCTTCCACTTCCCTGACCGACCCTCGACCTTGATGTGCCCGTCACCAACGGTGACAAAGGCGAAGAGCGAGCGGTCGTACGGCGCCATGCGGCCGTACTGTTCGCCGACCCAGGCATAGGAAGAACTGTTCATCCGGAAGTAGTGGACCCCGCGCCGCTCCTCGTAACCGTCGATGTGCAGGTGGCCCTGGAAGCAGGCTACGACCTTCTTCCATCCGGCGCGGCGGTTCGCCTCCTCTATGATCGCACGCGCGCGGTGTCGGTTCGGGCACGTGCCACCGGCATAGCCCTCATCGATCGGCTGATGGACGA
>DATLWQ010000358.1:0-2431 GCA_035576225.1 Fimbriimonadaceae bacterium
CGCTGAAATATGCGAACACCATTAAAGAGGAGATCAGCCACAGCGTCGAGGACTTCGACCGCGTCATGAAGTGGGGCTTCGGCTGGGAGGCCGGGCCGTTCGAGATGATCGACATGATCGGAGCCGAGCGCGTCGGTATAGAGTCCAAGCCGTTCTACTGCGACGGAAAGATGCTCGGGTTCTCCGGTTCTTACGTCGAACGCAAGCACGAGCCGCAGTACGCGCAGATCACCGACTTCCCGGTGATCTCCTCGCACGAGGGATTCAACGTCCGCGACATGGGCGACGGCGTGCACGCCGTCAGCACGACCGTCAAGATGGGCGTCTTCTCCCCTGCCTTGATTCATGCGCTGTGCGACTACCTCGAGTCGGGCAAGAGCCAGCACATCGTCCTCACCAGCGAGGCGCGGGTGTTCTCCGCCGGGTTCGACCTCAAGTTCATCCTCGACTGCATCGCCGCAGAAGACCTCGGCCCAGTGGACGAAGAACTGAGACACTTCCAGAGGCTCGGCGACCTGCTCAGGCAGACGCGCTCCTGCGCCGCCGTCTTCGGCACGTGCCTCGGCGGCGGCTTTGAGATGGCCGCGTCGTGCTCGCTCATCGCAGCAGCACCCGAGACGCAGATCGGCCTTCCCGAATCGCGCGTCGGAGTCCTTCCCTCCGGCGGAGGAAACGCGATCATGCACTTGCGCAGCCAGCACAACGCGAAGGCTCTCGCCGAAGCGACGACGCTCCTTGTCACCGGCACGGTCGCAGCCAACGCAGACGAAGCGCGCAAGAAGGGCTTCCTCCGCGAGAGCGACGTCACCGTCTACCACCCCGACCGCCTCATGACGACCGCCAAGGCGCTCGCACTCCGGGCAGAGCCGACAGGCGAACGGCAGTGGATCAACGTCGCGGGCCCAGTCCTGGGAATGGTCGACCGCGCGGTTGAGGAACTCTGCAAGTCCGGCGAACTCACTCAGCACGACTGCCTGATCGGCGAGAAGATCAAGTCGGCGATGGTCAAGTCGACGTCGCGCGAAGACTCGCTCGAGCGCGAGCGCAAGGCGTTCCTCGAACTCCTCAAGGAGGGCCTCTCACGCACGCGCATGAAGCACATGGTGGAGAACGGCAAACCGCTCCGCAACTAGATTTGTCATGAAGATCCTTTGCCCCGTCAAGCGGGTCGTAGACCCCTACGCCAAAGTCCGACCGCTCGCCGACGGCTCCGGCCTCGATACTTCGGCGGTCAAGTTCGACGTCAACCCGTTCGACGAGATCGCGGTCGAAGAAGCCGTGCGCATGAAGGAAAAAGACCCTGGCGTAACTGTCACCGTCGTCTCGATCGGCGGCGACGACTGCGAGGAACAGTTGCGCAAGGCGCTCGCCATCGGCGCCGACGAGGCGATTCTGATCGAAAACTCGGCCCCGATCGATCCCAGTGTCGTTGCAGCCGAACTCGCCGATGTCGCGAAGGACTTCGACCTCGTCCTAATGGGAAAACAGGCGACCGACGACGACAACGGACAGGCCGCACAGATGCTCGCCGCGAAACTCGGCTGGCCACAGGCGACCTTCGCCTCGGAGATCAAGATCGACGGCGGAACGGCGACGGTCAAGCGCGAGACCGACACTGGTGAGGAGACGCTCGTGCTTCCTCTTCCCTGCGTCGTCACCGCCGACCTGCGACTCAACGAGCCGCGCTACATCGCCCTTCCAGGCATCATCAAGGCGCGCTCAAAGCCGCTTTCCAAAGTTGCACGCAAGACCCAGGCGACGCCGAAGGTACGCGTGAAGAAAATGTCTAGCCCGCCTCCCCGTCCGCCAGGGCGCAAAGTCGCCAATACCGACGAACTTGTCGCCGCACTTAAAGAAAGAGGTGTGCTCTGATGGCCCGCGCCCTACTGGTCGCGTTCGACGCCGCCGACCTTCCCGCTCTGGGCGGCTTCGCACAGGCGCTCGGCATGGAGGCCGTCGCTCTCGGCTTCGAAAGCGACGTTCCGCCCGCCGACGCGGTGGCAACGGCGCTCCAAAGCGAGTGCGAAGGCTTCTCGCACATCGTAGCCGTCTCGTCGATGCAGTCAAAGGACGCGATGGCGCGCCTCGCCGGACTGATCGACGCGGCGATGGTCACCGACGCGATCGAAGTCGTTTCGCCTACCGAGTTCGTGCGACCGATGGTCGCCGGCTCAGTTCTCGCCACGGTCGAAGTCCTCGCCTCGCCGGTCGTCGTCACCTTCCGTCCCGCAGGCTTCTCTGCAGTCGAAACCACCACCGCCAAAACGCTCTCCGTGCAAGAGGGCGCGACCAAGCGAACCTCCGTCTCCGGTGGAGGTGGCGCGCGACCGGACCTTACGCAAGCCAAGGTCGTCGTCTCCGGCGGGCGCCCGCTCAAGGACGCCGAGACCTTTGAGAAGGTCATCGGCGGCCTCGCCGACAAACTTGGCGG
>DATLWQ010000359.1:0-4922 GCA_035576225.1 Fimbriimonadaceae bacterium
ATCACGATCTGGCGCGCGCGGCCAGACTCGAGATTGACGACGATCGGCCCCGCGAGGTTGATCGTCATCTGATCCGGTTTGCCGGGCGGAATAGTAACGATAGTATAGACGAGTCGGGGGGTCTCCTCCTGGAGCCCGATATCTTGAGCCTGAGAATCGCTGATTTCGGGGGCGTAGCCGTCCACGTAGTGGGCGGGATCGACGACCAGGAAGGCCACGTCGCCGTTGTCCAGGCTCTGCAGCCACCGGAACTGGCTCCCGGCCCTGTGCTGGATCAGAACGAACTGAGTGAAGCCCGGAAAGCCGACCAGCCCGCCTTGGAGCGTAACGACGTCGTCGTTCGTGTATCGGATGTTCCCGAACTTCGTGGTCTCTGTCGTGAGTGTCGTCATTTTAGAAAGTCCATCAGGCTCAGGCTGAAGCCCTTGGTTGCGACCTGCAGAGAGGCCGTGTAGGCCATTTCCGCCTGTTGCATCTTCGTGATCGCTTCAGCAATGTCAATGTCTTCGTTGTCGGAAATCGTCTTGGTGAGGTCGTCCGAGCGCCGCGCGTTCTCCGTGCTTAGCCGATCGATCTGCTGGACGAGCACGCCGTTCTGGCCACGGACGAGGCTGTTCTTATCGATCGCGTCGTTCATTGCCTGGACGTCGACGTTCGAGATCGTCGTGGCGTCGCTGCCGAGCAAGTCGGTGCGTAACCGCTCAAGTTTCGAATAGACGTCGCCGAAGAACGCGTCCGCGTTGGGAAGGTTGGCCTGCATTGTCTCGCCTGGACGGACCTCGACCTGGATCGGGTTTGTGTCGCCGCTGAAGACGAGGGCGCCGCTACTGGCAGAGAACGGCTTCGTGTCGATCGACTGTCCGGCGAAGATGTACTTCCCGCCGGTACCGCGTGTGTTACCGAGTTCGACGATCCGCTTCTGGATCGACGAAACTTGTTCGGCGAGCGCCTGCCGCGATTCGTTCGTACTGGTGTCGCTCGCGCCCTGGATCGCATACGTGAGGGCACTTTTGAGCAGCGATCCGACCTCGCCAAGAACGTTCTCGGTCGTGCCGGTGTACTCCTTGGCGACGTCGAGGTTCTTCGTCAACTGTTCGAGCCGCGACCTGAGACTTCGTGCGCTGAGGGAGGTGAGTGCCGCGACTGGGTCTTCGCTGACCTTGGTGAACCGCTTTCCAGACGAGACCTTCTGTTGCGCGTCGAAGTAGTTCGACTGCGCTCTACGGATGTTCTCCGTATAAGTATCGTACTGGAAACTGGTACTCACCCGCATCATGGCCCGCTACCTACCTGTTCACCATGTTGATTAAATCTTGGGCCGTTTGGTCGTAGATTGTTAGGGCTTTGGCGGCCGCTTGGTAACTTCTCTGGAACCTCGTGAGGTCGGCCATCTCGTCATCGAGCGAGACGCCGCTCTTCGCGGCGACCTGGCTTGCGATCTGCGTGGCGATCCCCTGCTCAGTCGTCGTTGCGTTGTCGTAGTACGAGGCCTGCGAGCCGACCAGACCGACGTTGCCCAGATAGAAGTCGTGGAAGGACTTGTTTCCGAGCGTCGCGAACGCGTTGTCGCGCATCTGCGAGAAACTCAAAGCGAGCCCGCCGTCGCCCGGCGCTCCGGATACCCCTGCGGCGATAGCGCGCGGCGACGCTTTGACCTCCGCGCTCAGGTCTAGGTCGATCGCTCCGGTCTGCGGAACGGAGTCGTTGAAGAAGTTGATGCCGGTGTTGCCGTCCTGGTCGATTCCGGTCTGGTGGAGCGTGTTGAACTGCGTTCGCAGTTGGTTTGCAAGAGTGTCTAGTTGACCCTTCTGCGTCTGCAACTGCTGCATCGCCTGCAACTGTCCAGAAAGCGAGCCAGTGTGCAGTGTAAATGTGACTCCGTCCGATGTGAACGTGCCGGTCGCGGGGTCGAGGGACTTCGGCGAAATCGAGCGTGCTTCGATGCCGTCCACGAGCGGGTAGCCGGCGACATAGACCGAGTAAGAACCGTCTTTGAACGTCTCGACCTTTGTGTCGATGAGGCCGCTGAGTTCGCGCACTGCCGCGTCGCGCTGATCCATGAGGTCGTTGGGCGTTCCCTGTGTCGCGGCGAAGCCCCTGATCTCCTTGTTGAGCGTGAATATCTGTTGCCCAAGTTCGTTGATCCGGTCGACGGTCGCTGTCGTCTGCGTGTCGAGTTGCTTGCCGTAGGTCGACAACTGCGCATACGAACTGCGGATGCGGTTTGCGAGCGTCGCGCCCGCGCTCTGCACCTGGAGCCGCGCGCCAGAGTCGGACGGGTTTGATCCCAGAGCCGACCAGGCGTCGAAGAACTGGTCCATGGCCGCGGCGATTCCCGAATCTCCCGGCTCCTGGAACACCGACTGGATCTGCTGGAGCGCGTCCGAGAGCGTCTGGTATTTCCCGAGAGACCCCGCGTTGTTGCGCGCGTTCTGCTCGAGGTACGCGTCGCGGACGCGCGAGATTGAACTGAGGATCGTTCCCGTGCCGAGCGCCTTCCAGCCCTGGCTGTAGATCGTCAGCGGCATGGAGGTCTTGAACTCCACGGTCTGGCGCGAGTAGCCCGGCGTGTTCACGTTCGAGATGTTGTGTCCCGCCGTGTCCATCGCCCTCTGAAGAAGTTGGAGGGCGTTTGCGGCCATGCTGATTCCTGAAAAAGCGCCTGGCATCGTTCTGCTCCTCTAGGCCACCTGGTTCATGACGAGGTTGCCGGACTTGTTCTTCTCCGCGTAGGGGCCTTCCTGCTCCCTCATCGTGCGATCGACGACGGCGAGCGTCCCGTTCACGTATTCGAGTTCGTTCTCAATGAGCGCCCTGTTCCGGTCGATCACCGTCTGGACGTTTCGCCCGACGACGATCACGCGGTTCGCGATCGACTGGACCTCCTGTGCTTCGGCCTTTTCGAGCGCACCGACGAGGCTTCGAAGGTCGGGCTCGCACCCGAAGTCTTCGGCCAGCGCTCGCGCCGATGCCACAGCGTCGTCGTCGATCTGGTTCATGCGGTTGAGCAGCGAGTCGATCTCGGGCTGGATCTCCTCCAGCCTTTCGACCCTTCGCAGGGTCAGTGCGGCCGTCTGCTCGTGCAACGAGAGCAGAAGGCGCTCTGCCGTGCTCAGCCAGTCCCACCACTGGGTCTGTAGTTGTTTCGTCTTCTTTGCCATTTGTTCCTTCCTATTTGTCCTGTGCCTGTGCTGCGCCCTCTGTCTTGACGACGCGCTGGGCCATCTCCATAAAGATCGTCTTTGCGATTCCGAGCGTGCTGCTTCCACGGCTCACGCTCTCTGCGACGGCCTGGTCCATCATGTCCTTGGCCATGTCGCCCATTTCGTCCGTCTTCTCGGCGAAGCTCGACTTGCGCATCTGACTGAGCAGACCTTTCACAAAGATCGCCTCAAAGTCCTGTGAGGCCTTCTCGAGCTTCTTGAGTTCGGCCATCTTCTTATCGCTCAGTTGAGCAAGGTCGAAGTGCCGGTCTCCGTTCGCGTCGGGCTCACCGAGCAAGCCGGGCACGCGCTTTTCCATTTCGGCGCGGTACTCGGTGCCGGGCGCTCCGATCCAGGCGTCGACCTTGCGGGTCAGTTCCGCAGCGAAGCCGTCGTCGATCGTCGGCCGCTTCGAGACGTCGCCCTGTGGCGCTGCGATCGTGCCCGTGGTGCTGGCGATCGAGTTCGTCATTGGATCCTGATCTTCGCCTTCAATGCGCCCTGGTCCGCTAGCGCCTGCAGGATCGCGATGATGTCTCGGGCAGAGACCTGCAAGGTCTGCAGGATCTTCGCCAAGTCGTCGATTGTCGTGTTGGGCGGGATCACGCCGATCTGCGTCGGCCCTTCCTCAGCATTGACGATGTTCTGGCTGCCGGCAACGGTCGTTCCGCTCGAGAGCGGTGGCGGCTGGCTGACGAACGGGATCTCGTCGATCCTGATCTGGAGCGAACCGTGGGCGACGACCGCAGGGCCAATCTTCACGTTGCCGCCGATGACGACGGTTCCTGTGCGCTCGTTGACCACGACGACCGCCGGTACGTCGGCGTGGACCGTCGTCTGCTCGATCTTGCTCATCGCCAGGATCGGCTCGTTCTTTTCGGGGAGCGTGATCTCGATTGTGCCTCCGTCGACCGGGGCAACCTTATAGTCGGGAAGTTCCTTGGAGAGAGCGTCCGCGACACGCTGCGCCGTCGTCAGGTCAGGCACGTAGAGTTCGAAATAGAGTTTGTTGCCCTCGAAGACCGTCTGCGTCTGGACGCCAGTCTCGACGATGGCGCCGTTGGGGATGCGTCCGACGTTCGGGTGGTTCTTGCGACTGGTCGTGCCACCGGCGGACGCGTTGAAGCCACCGATGCTGATTGAGCCTTGTGCCGCGGCGATCACCGTCTGGAAGTCGGACGGCCCGTAGAGGGGCGTGAGGACCAATGTGCCTCCTTGCAGGCTCTTAGCGTCGCCGAAGGAACTGACCGTCACATCGATGGTGTTCCCCGGCGCGGCGAAGGGAGGAAGTTCTGCCGTCACCATGACGACCGCGACGTTCTTCGGCTTGAACTTAGTCGGATCGATGATGGTGCCCCACCGCTTGAGCGCGTTCTCGAGCAGCGTCGCGGAGAGTTGCGTCTGCTGCGAATCGCCGGTGCCGGCCAGGCCGATGACAAGCCCGAAGCCCTGCAGCATGTTGGCACGCACGCCTCGGAAGCGGCCGATGTCCTTCATGCGGACGTTGACGCCGTCGCGTTCCGCCTCAGCGATCTTATCGTGGACCTGGGTGAGTTCGTCGGCGTGTTCCTTCTGCTCCTTCGTCACACCATAGTTGACCTGCCCGAAAGCGGGAGCGAAGGCTGCCAGGAGCGCGATAGTGATGAGTGTCCGTTTCATTTCGTTCCTCTAGAAGAGCCAGTCCAGGATCTTTGTCAAGATGCCCTTGTGCTGCCTTTG
>DATLWQ010000360.1:0-5681 GCA_035576225.1 Fimbriimonadaceae bacterium
TGTCATCGGGAGAACCGAACTTTTCGAGCACAGACATGCCGGTGTCGAGGATGCTCACGCCGACCAACTTCGTCTCAGCGGGCCGGTCCGGCCGCTTCTGCGGCGTGGACTGCTGAGCCGTGATCATCAGCACTGCCCCGAGAGTCGCGGCGACTGCCATAACCTTGTAAGAACTCTTCAAAATCTGTATCCCTAGCGATAGTTTCGCTCGTCACTATTCGGACGGCCCGAAGCAACCCAATGGTTACACCGTCTGGGCCGGATTCCAACCGTGAGGTATACCTGAATTTGACGGTCGCAAGCCCGTTTTCCTGGAGTTTGAACCCATGGGAGCCAATCTCGCAATTTCTACAGCCGAATTCGAATCCGAAGTGCTCAAGTCAGACGTCCCCGTCCTCGTAGATTTCTGGGCTACGTGGTGCGGGCCGTGCATGGCCATCGCCCCTTACGTCGAGGCTATCGCCGAGGAACTGAAGGGCAAAGCGAAGGTCTACAAGGTCGACGTCGACTCAGACAGCGAACTTGCGGGCCGGTATGGCGTGATGAGCATCCCCGCGCTGTTGGTGTTCAAGGGCGGCCAGGAAGTGGACCGGATGGTCGGGTCAGGACCGAAGGACCAGATCAAGGCGATGCTCGAACGCCACATCTGAATCCCATGATTTCAGGCAGTTTCGCCGGGCCGGCTGGGCCCGGCGAAACTTTTTTTGGACTGCACGGATTATGGGGGCATGAACTTCACGAAAGTCGACTTTGAAAAGGACGTCATCCAGTCGGAGATCCCCGTGCTCGTGGACTTCTCCGCCACGTGGTGTGGTCCGTGCCGGGCTATCGCACCCTTCGTGGAGCAGGTCGCCTCGGAGTTCTCCGGCAAGGCGCGCGTTGTCACGATCGACGTGGACGAGTATCCGGAGGTCGCTGGCAAGTACGGGATTATGAGCATTCCGTCTCTGGTGGTCTTCAAGGGTGGCCAGGCCGTCGACCGGATCGTCGGCGCTGCCCCCAAGGATCAGATTTCAGGCCTTCTCGCCCGCCACCTCTGAACTCAGTGTGCAGGGCCCCTCGCCTCTCAGGGCGGGGGGCCTTTTCTTTTCGTCCGGCCATAATGTCGGACAGTGTCAGAAGGGCCCAAAGGAGCCGCGTTCGCCCGGGCGGGCGGAATCATGGTCGCGAGCCTCTTCCTCAGCCGCGTGCTGGGGTTCGCCCGGGAAGCGGTCATCGCGGGCAAGTTCGGCCAGACGGCGCTCACCGACGCTTACTACGCCAGTTTCCAAATTCCGGACCTGTTGTTCTATCTCATCGCGGGCGGCGCCCTGAGTTCGGCGTTCATCCCGGTCTTCACCGAGTACCTTCACACAGACCGCGAGGATGACGCCTGGCACGTGTTCAGCGTGATCATCACCGTGATGTCGCTGGTCGTCCTGGCGTTCATCGTGTTCGCGTGGATCTACGCCGTGCCGCTCGTGCACGCGTTCGCGCAGAAACTTCCCGCCGAGAGCGTGCCCCTAGCAGCAAGGATGAGTCGGATCATCGTCCCCGCGCAGTACGCGTTCTTCATCGGAGGCGTCCTCCTTGGGACCTTGTACGCGCGCAAGGTCTTTAGCGTGCCGGGGCTGGCCCCGAACATCTACAACCTCGGCATCATCATCGGCGCGCTCGTTGTTTCGAACTTCGTGGTGCCCGGCGTCGTGGGTATGTCGTGGGGTGCGCTCGTCGGCGCGTTCGTCGGCAACATCGTGATCCCGTTCGCCGTGGTACGGCGGATGGGGCTCAAGTTCCGTGCATCGTTCGATCTGCGTCACGAAGGGGTGAAGAAGGTCATCGCGCTGATGGGTCCCGTCGTGCTGGGCCTCTCCCTGCCTGGCGTGTTCACGATGGTGATCCGCAACTTCGCGAGTTACTACCCGAAAGGGGCGATCGCGGTGATGTCGAACGCGAACCAGTTGATGCAGGTGCCGCTCGGCGTCTTCGGCCAGGCCCTTGCGCTCGCCGCCTTCCCCGCCCTCTCGCAGTTCTTTGCGCAGAAGAGGATGGACATGTTTAGCGATCAGATGGCCAAGAGCCTGCGAATGGTGCTCTTCCTCGCCGTCCCCGCCTCCTTGCTGCTGATCGTCATGCCGCACCCAGTCGTGCGCGCGGTGTTCGAGCGCGGCATGTTCACTCCTGCTGACTCGCAGCGAACGGCGTCCGCCCTACAGATGTTCGGTCTCGGTGTCGTTGGTTGGTGCGTGCAGCCGATGCTGATGCGCGCGTATTTCTCGATTCAGAAGACCTGGCCGCCGGTCCTCATGGGCACCGCTACGACGGTTCTCTTCGCAACGGCTTGCTACGTTCTTGCCGAATCGGGCTACGGGCTGATCTCGATCCCGATCGCTGCGTCTGTCGCTGCGATCTTCCTGGCAATCGTCATGCTGATCGCCGTTGACCGAACGATCTGCAATATCGACCTGCCTGGGATAGGTTCGACGCTCCTGAAATCGGCTGCCGCCGGCGCCCTGGCGGTTGCGGTGTGCTACGGAATCCTAGTGCTGTCCGCGCCGCTGGCCGGGCGTTTCCACAACTTCGGCTTGATGGCGGTGCTCGCGCTGGCGATGCTGATCGCCGCGTGGGTGTACTACTTTGTCGCCAAAGCGCTCAAAATGCCGGAAACAGAGACTATTAAGCGGGCTGTTAAGAAGTCGTAGGTTGCAGTCTGGTCGATATCTGGGCATAATCGCTTGCAAAGCGATGAAGCACCAGGCGTGGCCTGTGCTGTTGTTGGCCCTTGCGGCGACGACGGCCTTGGCTACGAACCAAGCGGGAAGGATCAGATCCAAGCGGGCGCGGCAGACGGTCTCTGCGGCCCGGCAGAACACTTATGCGTTCGCGCCAACCGTGCGGTACGTGTGGAACCCCGATGCCGCGGCCCTCTTCCCAGGAGGTTCGTCGAGCACGATCGCTCCCGCCGACCCGACTGTGGCCGTGGGCCCCGCTTATGTGCTGCAGGCGGTCAATTCTGAAGTCCGGATCTTCGACAAGAGCGGCCTGATGGACTTCCAACAGACGGCAGCGGACTTCTTTGCGCCTGTGGCGCAATCGACTTCACTGACTTCGCCGAAGGCGTACTACGACACGACGATGGCGCGGTACGTGCTGTTGTTCCTCGACACCGACGTTCCATCACAGGTGTGCAACGTCGTGCTCGCCGTCTCCGACGATTCGGACCCACACGGCACTTGGTTCCTGTATCGCATCGACGCGAAGACGACCTCGAGTGCGACACTCGCATGGATGGACTATGCCGGCCTGGGAGCGAACGACGACGGAATCGCGATCACGGGAAACAGGCACGCGTTCTCGGACGGTTCGCCCGGCGGTACCGCCTTCATCTACTTTGACAAGACGCCGCTCCAATCGGGTGCGCCTATTTCGGTGATCGCCCAGGTCGATACCGACCGTCAAAACGTACAAATGGGGTTCAACGGTGACCACGGCTCTCCGTTCATCTTCGGTGCGGCTTGGACATCGGAGACTTCTTTGAGGCTCTACGGGCTGCGCGATCCGGCCGGACCGTTGCCTACCATCTTCTTTGTCGATCGGAGCGTTGGCACGACACCGACGGCACCCGCGACCGCACTCAGCACGAACGGAAGACTGATCGACACAAACGGGACTGCGGCGATGTCTGCTTCGGCGTTTGGTAGCAGGATGTCGGTCGCATACAACACGCTCGCAAACGGCCGTGCAGCGGTGCGCTTCTTCAGTTTTGACACGTCGAACTTCTCCACGGCGAGCGTTCCGATCGTCGACGTCGCGACCGTCTCCTCGCCCAGCCTTGACTACTTTCAACCGTCGATAAGATACAACTCTAACGGCGACCTCGCTCTCATGTTCACTGCCTGCAGCACGAGCGTGACCGCCGACGTCATGGTGTGCGGCAAGACCATCAATGAGCCGGTCGCATTCTTCTCGGCGCCGGTCGTCGCCGCGAGCGCGGTTGGCAGCGCGTACTCCCAGTTCGACTGGGGGGAGAACTTCAGTATCGGAGTCGACGGTGCAGACGGCGAGGGATTCTGGGGAACGGCGATGACCGTCGGGGCCGACGACCTCTGGACGACTGCGATCGAGAACTGGTACGTGAGCCGGACTTGGCCCGAGTCGCCGACGGACGCCACTTGGATCAGGGGGACCGTGCAATCTGGAACGACGGCGAGCCTGGCAAGCGAGGACGGCGACTATTTTGTCGCGAGGGCAGGGCTCGTGCTCTTTGCTGGCGAGGCGCCCGCCCAACTCTCTGTCGTTTCTGTCGCGCCCACAGGGCAGGTGCTGAGTCTTGAACTCGATGTCGTGGCGAAGGCGAACACTCCTGGGCTCAGCCAGCGCACCAGCCTATGGAACTGGACGACAAACTCGTGGGTCACAGTAGGACAATCTCCTGTGGGAACTGGCAATACTCTGCAGTCCTCCTCGGCCACGGGCACCCTCGCCGACTATGTCGACCCTGCAACGCACGGTATCCGCGCGAGGATCGTCTGGTTCCAGAACGGCCTCGTCCTTCTCTGGCCTTGGCTTGTCTCAGTCGACCGGGTCGGGTGGAGAATCCGGACAAGACAATAGCCCGTCAAAATTAACAGGTCGTGGATTGCGAACGAGTGTTGCTACCCGGCGTTATGATAAAGTGAGTAGCGTTCGTTGACCGCCTGGAGATGGAGAATGCGAGTTAGAGCCCTTAGTGTCGTCGTCCTTGCCGCCCTTTGTTCAGTCGCCCTTGCACAAGGTCGCGGACAAGCACACACAAAGCCTGACAAGAAGACTTACAAGGCCACAACGATAGACACACGACTCTTCTTCCCGCAGGTCGTGCACACGGTCACGGCGAACGTCATAGACCCTGAGAACCCTGTGCAACCCCCGGACTTCGTCAGCGGCCCAGGCAACGGCCTGCCTTTCGGCGGTCTTCTGAACGAGCCGCGGACGAACCCCGGCTTTGCGTTTCCCGGAATCACCGCGACGGGATGGCACCCTGCCGACCCGGACATCGCGGTCGGCCCGAACAACATCGTCGAAGTCGTCAACATGAGCATCGCGTTCTACGCGAAGGACGGAACGCTCCAACTGGAGCAGACGGCACAGAACATGTTCTCGGGCACAGGCGCGGGCAGCTTCGACTTCGATCCGAAGTGTTTTTATGACCGGATTCACGACCGGTTTGTAATCCTTTATCTCGAGAGATCCACTGGCGCCGACCCAGATGTCAGCAAAGTCCTGGTGGCCGTCTCCGACGACGGTGACCCGAACGGAGTCTGGTTCACCTATCGCTTCGAAGCGATGCTCACGTTTAGCGGCGTCGATTACTGGATGGACTATCCGGGCTTCGGCTACAACAAGGACGCCTACGCCGCAAACGGGAACATGTTCTCGTTCCCAAGTAACAGTTTTATCGGCGCGCAGTTCCTGGTCATGCCGAGCGCGCCGATGCTGACCGGTTCTCCGGTGACAGTGACAAACATCTTCGATCCAAGCGCTAGAAACGTGCAGATGGCGGAGGTGATCGATCCTGTTCAACCGAACATCTTTGCCGCTTCAAGGCTGATTTCCGGAACGGCTGCGCGCATCTATGCAATTTCGAACCTGACGACAACACCAGTGATAGCCAGCGTGGACGTCACCGTTCCCTCGAACGCGGCGCCCTCGACGGACGCGAC
>DATLWQ010000361.1:0-9150 GCA_035576225.1 Fimbriimonadaceae bacterium
GTCTCGCAGTTGGCGGCCGAGATGCAAGTCAACGCGAGCAACCAGAATGGCTTCGCCCCTGGCTCGCTGTCGTCCTTCAACGTCGGTCCGGACGGGATCATCACCGGCCTCTACACGAACGGTCTCACAAGGCCGCTCGGCCAGATCAGCATGGCGGTCTTCCCGAACGCCAACGGTCTGGAGCGGCTCGGCAACAACCTGTGGCGCGACACCGACAACTCGGGCATCCCGGTCATCGGTGCACCGCGCTCGGGCGGCCGCGGTTCGATCAACTCGGGCTTCCTCGAGCAGTCGAACGTGGACATCGGCAACGAGTTCACCGACCTGATCATCACGCAGCGCGGCTTCCAGGCCAACACGAAGGTCGTCACGACCGTCGACGAGATGCTGCAAGACCTCATCAACATGAAGCGGTAATGGGACGGGGTTAGGATCGAGGGCCGAGGGCTCAGTGCTCTCCGCCTTTGATCCAAGCCAATAACCCATCCCTAGCCACCTAGCGGTCCCCGTTCATCGGGGGCCGCATTTTTTCGTCCTTCTGCCGCGCAGGCTCTACGGTAACCTCCGAACAATGCAACGCACCGTCCACTCGACCGACGGCGCTCCTGCCGCAATCGGGCCGTATTCGCAGGCCGTCAGCGCAGAGGGCCGTTTCTTGTTCCTTTCGGGCCAGATTCCGCTGAAGCCCGACGGCACGATGGTCGTAGGCGGCATCAGGGAGCAGGCTGAGCAGGTGATGAGGAACCTCGAGGCGGTGCTGACCTCGGCAGGGCTGACCTTTGAAAACGTGGTCAAGACGACGATACTGCTGAGTTCGATGGATCACTTCGCCGCCGTCAACGATGTGTACGGTTCGCGCTTCCCTGAGAACCCGCCGGCACGGGCAACATACGCAGCCGCGGGGCTACCCAAAGGCGTTGACATTGAAATCGAAATGGTGGCGGTCTTTTAGTTGGCAGTGCGCAGTGGAGGACTGGCGCCGGAGGGATGAGGGTCTAGGGTCAAGGGTCTATGTGCGAGAACTATAAGAAATTGGCGGTATGGCGGAAGGGCGTGGAGCTAGCTGTACTCGTCAAAGATCTGACGGAGAATTATCCCACGGAGGAACGCTATGGACTCATTTCACAGATGAGAAGGGCAGCGGTCTCCGTACCTTCGAATATCGCCGAAGGCAATGGGAGGATTGGTCAGCGTGACTACGTGAGGTTTTTGGGGATGGCTCGCGGCAGTCTATACGAACTCCAAACCGAGCTCGCCATTGCATGCAAATCTGGGTACCCGACAAGCGACGAGATAGACTCTCTGATTGTCGAGATTAGCAAGATGCTCACAGCGCAGATACTCCAACTACAAAAGAACTTTGTACGCGAAGAAGTCGAGGCGTTCAATTGACCCTCAACCCTCAGCCCTCGACCCCCAGACGGGTCGTCTCCGTCAGCCTGGGCTCTTCGAAGAGAGACAAGAAGCACGTCGCGACGATCATGGGGGAGGAGTTCACCATCGAGCGCATCGGTACGGACGGCGATCTCGAGGCGTTTAGGAACAAGTTCAAGGAACTCGACGGCCATGTCGACGCTCTCGGCGTGGGTGGCGCAGACATCTACGTCGTCGTCGGCGAAAAGAGGTACGCGTTCCGCCAGATCCTCGACATCGTCAGTGTCGTCAAGAAGACGCCCGTCGTAGACGGCAGCGGGCTCAAGCACACGCTTGAGCGCGAAACGATCAAAGTCCTGACCGAAGTCCTCGACTGGCCAAAGGAGCGCGTGCTGCTGGTCAGCGCAGTCGACCGCTATGGGATGGCACAGGCCCTGGACGAAGTTTGCCCGAACGTCGTTTATGGAGACCTCCTCTTCGGGATCGGAATTCCGATCCCGCTCAAGAGTTACAAGGCCGTGAAGGTGGTGGGGAGCATCGCTCTTCCGATCATCACGAAACTTCCGTTCAAGTGGTTCTATCCGACAGGGACCAAACAGGAGGAGCGCAAACCTAAGGAGAAGAAGTGGTTCGACTGGGCGACGGTGGTCTGCGGCGACTGGCACTACATACGTCGCTACGCGCCCGACCAGATGCCAGGCAAGACGATCATTACGCAGACGCTCCGAAAAGCGGACCTTGAGTGGCTCAAGTCGACCGGTGCGAAGCAGGCGATCACGACGACGCCGGTCATGGCCGGCGAGACGTTCGCGACGAACGTGATGGAGGGCGTGATCATCACTCTTGCGGGCAAACGGCCCGAGGAGATGACGGAGAAGGACTACCTCGACTCGCTCCGAAGCCTAGGCTGGAACCCCAACGTGATTCCGCTCCAGGATGGCGGAGCCTAGTCCGGTACACTCCGAGACCGATCTTGACCAGGTTCGCCTTCATTCTCCACCCGATCAGTGTGCGCGACGTGGCGCGCAAGTATCCCATCGCCAAGTTCCTTCCGGACGGGCTGGTGGAGAAGATCATGGCGAAAAGGCCGCCTGAAAAAGTCAGCGACATCACCGGGATCGTCAGCAAGACCGGAGCGCGCACGGAAGGCATCTTCATCGGCCTGCCGATCACGCCAACGATGATGACCGATCGATTGCCGCTGCCCTTCGTCTACGACCGGCTTAAGGAGTGCACAGACATCGCTGAGCGCGAGGGCTGCAAGATCATCGGGCTTGGCGCTTTTACCGCCGTCGTCGGAGACGGAGGTAAGACGCTCGACGAGCGTACCGACATCGCGGTGACGACAGGAAACAGTTACACCGTCGCGACCGCGATCGAGGGCGCGATGCGTGCCGCGGAGCGGTTGGAGATCGACGTTTCCTCCGCCGTGCTGGCGGTCGTCGGGGCCACGGGCTCAATAGGGAAGACTTGCGCGACGGCTATGGCGCCGAAGTTTGCCCGGACGCACCTCGTGGGAAGGGACGTCGCCCGCACCGAGGCCGTGGCGAGCACCCTGCCGAACGCCGACGCGACTACTGACGTCTCGGTCCTGCGCGACGCAGACGTCGTCGTGACAGTAACCTCGGCGGACACGGCCATTATCTTTCCCGAGCACCTGAAGGCCGGCTCGGTGGTGTGCGACGTCTCCCGCCCGCGAGACGTTTCTGTCCGTGTGGTCCAAGACCGCCCGGACGTCCTAGTGATCGAGGGAGGCGTGGTCGAGGTGCCCGGAGACCCCGACTTCGGCTTCGACTTCGGCTTCCCGCCCAAGTGCGCCTATGCGTGCATGTCTGAGACGATGATGCTTGCATTGGAAGACCGGGAGGAGAGTTTTACGATAGGCAAGGACGTCAGCCTCGCACAGGTCGAAGAAATGAACCGCCTCGCGACGAAGCACGGCTTCACGCTCGCTGGCTTCAGGTCTTTCGAGAAGGCTGTGACCGAGGAGACGATCGAGCGGGTCCGGGCCGCCCGAAAATCTCTCACGAGGGCTTGCTAGGCCGTGGTCGAAGTCAAACAGCTCAGCCACTCGTTCGGGAGCCGCAAGGTCCTCGAGGACATCACTTTCAGCGTCGCCAAGGGCGAGATCGTCGCCGTGATGGGCAGCAGCGGCGGCGGCAAGACGACCCTTCTCAAGTGCATCAGTGGTCTTTTGAGACCTACAAAGGGGAGCGTGACGATCGAAGACGTCGACGTTGTAGCCCAGCCGGAAGAGGCTCGCCGCCACGTGGGCCTTGTCTTCCAGTACGCAGCGTTGTTCGACTACATGAACGTGTTTGAGAACATTCTCTTCGGGGTGAAGCGGCGGCGCAAGATCGCAAGCAAGGACGAGGCGGAGTTCGTAAGGCAGCGGCTGGAGGAGGTCGGGCTCACAGGGTGCGAAGAACTAATGCCGAGCGAACTGTCGGGCGGAATGCGCAAGCGCGTCGGGCTCGCCAGGGCCCTCGCGCTGGAGCCCTCGCTGCTCCTCTACGACGAGCCGACCAGCGGGCTCGATCCGGTGACCGCGTATTCGATCGACCAATTGATCGTCGATACCCGCGGTCGAACGGGGACGACGAGCCTCGTCGTCAGCCACGACGTAACGTCGGTCTTTAGGACCGCCGATCGGATCGCGTTCTTAGAGAAGGGAAGGCTGCTGTTCCTCGGAACACGGAGCGAGTTCAAGGAGATGTCAGGCGGGCCGATCGGCGAACTGGTCGAAAAGGCCCGCGCCGAGACACTTAGGACCGTTTGAACTTTCGCCCAGTTGCCCTCGTTTGTGCTGTTTGCAACGAGGTAACAACAAATGACCAACAAGTATTTTCGACTGACGGCGGCTTTGGCTGCGACCCTTCTGGTCAGCGCTGTGTTCGCACAGGCGGCCGGCACGAAGGATTCGCACAAGACCCAGGTTGGACAGCACCAACGCGCGCCCTTCGCGCGCTTCATGCAAGCCCAGCACGAGGTGTTCCAAAAGATCGACCTGACCCCGGTCGAGAAGAAGAAGATTGAGGCGCTCAACAAGAGGTGGCTCGAGAGGGCGCGCGAGAGGGCAGCGGAGCGACGCGATAAGCAGAGTCAGACGATCGATCGCGCCAAGGTACGCGAGCAGGCGAAGAAGGTCCGGTCGCAGTACAACGAGCAGATCCAGAAGATCCTGACTGAAAAGCAGTTCGACCGGTATCAGAAACTGATGAAGGAGGAGATGAATAAAGTCCGCAAAGAGCGCGAAGGCGCAGCCAAGAAGAAGGGTGGCGGCGGCAACTAGGCCAGAGTCGCGTTACGGCGGGGTGCTACGCCCCGCCGTCTTGCTTTAAGTCCAGCCCCATGCCCCACTCTGGGGTCTCGTCCGGCGGTGGACACAAGCGCTCGCCAAGGGTCTCCGCCCCATAGCGTCGGTACATCTTGTGCGCATCGACGAGCAGTTTGTCGCTCCAGATCTCCATGCGCTTGCAGCCGCGGTTTTTGGCTTCGCCGACGATCTGGTCCATGAGGGCAGAGCCGAGCCCCTTTCTTCGCGCGCTGGGAAGAACGTAGAGCCGGACCAGTTCGCAGTCGGCGCCCGAGATTCGAAACTGGCCGTCTTGGTCGACGATGGTGTGGGGGCGGCCTGGGATGGTGGGGAAGGTCAGCAGGCCGCCGCAGCCCATCGTCTTGCCGTCGAGTTCCGCGACCCAGAAGGCAGCGTCCTCGCCCTGGTAGTACGTGGGAATGTCGTGGATGTCGCGGTGGTAGCCATCGGGCTCCCAGCCGAAGCCGTACTCCTTGTACACGGTCCGTACGATGTCGATCACGGCATCGCGGTCCCGTGGCTCGTAGGCTCGGACTGTCGGCACTCCGTCCAGGATACAGCGTTTTACGGGCGTCGTGCAAGTTGAGCGGTCATGGAGCCGTCGCTCGGGGCTCGGGACTTACGGCTCGCGGCACGATTTGGGGTACAACGCAGTCTCCCGCGTGGGCCGTTAGCTCAGTTGGTAGAGCAGCTGACTCTTAATCAGCGGGTCATAGGTTCGAGTCCTATACGGCCCACCACTCCTCACTTGACCACAGTCGTCAGCACCGTCGCGCTGAGCAGTTTCTGGATCGCGTTTTTGAGATCCGGTCGTACAGTCAGCGATGTGGCATAGGGGTCGGTATCGATTCCCCTCGAAGCAATGACCGTCGCCTGCGCTCGATTGGTGACCCCGAGGCCCGTGTGCGGATCGACCACGTGTGAATAGCGCTTGCCGTCGATCTCCACAAACTGCTCAGTGTCGCCGGATGTCGAGACTGCCGCGTGCCGTACGTAGACGATGTTCGGCACGCCGCGCACTTTGATTGCCCAGCCGAGATGCCCGGGCGGTGGCCCGCTGACCGAGATGTCGCCGCCGCCCTCGATCATCGCCCGGTCGACGCCCTTCGCCTGCATCGCGATGAGCGCCTGGTCGTTCGCGTACCCCTTGGCGATGCCACCCAGGTCGAGTTGCATCCCTGGCAGCAGCAGCGAGACCGTCTGGTGGAGCGGGTCGAGCACGACGTTGTGCCATCCGACCAACGCGAGCGCCTCCTTGAGCGAGTCGGCGTCCGGCATCTTGCCGCTCTTTCTTGCTTCGCGCCATAGACGGATCACCGGGGAAGCCGTGATGTCGAACGCGCCGTCCGTCTCCTCGGAGACCTTTTGCGCGGCCTGCAAAACGATGAACAGGTCGTGAGAAACAGGGACCGGGCCCGTGCCCGCCTTCCCGCAGAGTTGCATCAGTTCGCTTGATGGGCGATAGTCGCTCATCACCTGTTCGAGTTCGGCATACCTGTCGAAGGCCGCCCTCGCCGCGTCCTCGGCGGTATCCTGGTCGGGCGCGTACAGGGTCACCTCGACGCGCACGCCCATCAGAAGTTGGCTGAATGCAAACCTCTGGAGCGGCACAGTCGTCTGAGCAAAGGCGGCACACGCAACCGCAGAAAACACGAACATGGTCACGAGCCTCGCCATCGCCCTCATTATCTCCCAACCGCGCGAATCGTTCGTGCAGAAGATCCCCGGCACCGTCGTCGAGTTCAAGATGGTCGCTCTGCCGGACGGAGAGTTCGCTGGGCAGCAGATCAAGAACCTATGGATCGGCGAGACCGAAGTGACGTGGGACGTGTTCGACATCTATGCGTTCCGCCTGGATCTGACGCCCGAAGAGAACGCGCGCGACGTCGATGCGGAGAACAGGCCCAGCCGGCCGTACGGCGCGCCCGACCGAGGGTTTGGCCACAAGGGCTATGCGGCGCTCAGCATGTCCATCCACTCGGCGACCAAGTTCTGCGAGTGGCTGAGCAAGAAGACGGGGAAGGACTACCGCCTTCCGACCGACGCGGAGTGGGAGTACGCCGCACGTGCCGGCGCCACGAGCGAACCGTCGCAACTCGGCGACTACGCGTGGTTTTGGGACGACTCGAACAGCGTGGCGCACCCTGTCGCGACGAAGAAGCCTAACGCCTGGGGGCTCTACGACATGCTTGGCAATACGTCCGAGTGGGTCAGCGCTCCGAAAGGCGGGGAAGCGGCGGTTCGAGGCGGCAACTTCTACTCTAAAGCGAAAGACGTGAAGTTCACGACGCGCCAGACTTACGACCCCGTTTGGCAACTTCAGGACGCCCAACAGCCGAAGTCGGATTGGTGGTACTCGGACGGCGAGATGATCGGGATGCGCGTCGTCTGCGAGGGCTAGCCGCTGTGCGCTTCGTCGACGTCCACGTCTGACGCGTGCTTTTCGTCGCTGCGCTCTGACTGCTGCCGGTGGACCAGTTCCGCTTCGACGGCGGACTCGATCTCGTGCCGCAGACCGAAGTTGTAGGCAGAACAGTTCCCCTCGAGCGTAAACAGGTTCTCACGGATGGCCGCAATGTCGGAGAGGAACCTGGCGCGTATCTCGTCGATCGATTTGCCGTCCTTCCTGTACGCGACGATGATCTCGTCCGACTTGACGACGACGCGAGGGATCGTCAAGAGATAGGTGGACGGCTGGACGAAGAACAGATCTCTATCGCCGCTGAACGGGATGTGGAACTTCTCGACCGGCACTGAAACCTTGCTATCGACTGGAACGTCGAGCCTCGCTGCGTCGACGACTGTCGCGACGACCTCCATCGTGTCCTCACTGGTCGATATGTGGCGCTCGTCTAAGGCAGGAACCCTAAAGATGAAGTCCGCCTCCAGTTCCTGAAGAAAGTCTTGGTTCGCGAGTTGATCGTCCGAGGCGCTCGCGACCTGGTCCTGAAGTTGGCTCAGGCGCACGGGCCGGAGGTGGAGGATCGAGTCCCCGCGAAAGAGCAGTTGCCCGTCCACGTGTCCTAGACCTCCCGCAGGTTTGGCTCAAACCTGCAGTTCGACTCTTGCGCCCGGCTCTTGCGCATGTCCCGATAGATCGGGCGACCGCACGGCGGGGATACGCGCGCGCATCTTTGCTTGACCATTAGTTTCCACCTCAGGCATGCAATCCTGAGCCACGAACCAACGCCTACCCCAGCCAATTAATGGATGTTCGGCGGACGGACGCGCGAACGACCTGCAAGGGCTGGATGTCTGCGCTACACACCTACAGACAGTCTGATTGTCGGTCAAGTCTCTTTTTTTTCCAGGTTTCAGCGCCTTGGCACCGTCGTTCTAAGCCGATTTGTCGTCAATTCGAGGATTCTTGACAGGTTGCTGAGTCCTCCCAGCAGGGGAGCGGAATCATAGCGCGGGAAACCCTCACCCTTGCCCTGCTGGGCCCGTACCTAATATGATAGGGACATGGCGCAAATCTCACGACGCGAATTTATGGCCGGTGCCGCTGCGGCGACCGCGGCCTTTGCAGCCCCCAACATCATTGCAGGTGGCTTGAAGCAGGACAGGATCAAAGTCGGCATGGTCGGCTGCGGGGGCCGCGGCACCGGAGCCGCGGTCAACTCGACCCAGGCAGACGAGGGCGTCGTAATCTGGGCCATGGGCGACCTCTTCCAGGATCGGCTGGACGGGTCGCGGAACTATCTGTCAGGACAGATCAAAGAACGGTTGCAGGTTCCCAAGGAGCGGCAGTTCGTCGGCTTCGACGCATACAAGCACGTGATCGCCCAGGACGTCGACTACGTCATCCTGGCCACGCCTCCCGCGTTCCGTCCAATGATGCTCGAGGCCGCGGTCGATGCTGGAAAGAACGTCTTCTTCGAAAAGCCGGTCGCGACCGACGCGTTCGGCATTCGCAAGGTGATCGGTGCGGCGAACAAGGCGAAGGACATGGGGCTGTCGCTCGTCACAGGCACGCAGCGCCGACACGACAAGGCCTACATGGAGTGCATGGACCGCATCCACAACGGACAGATCGGCGACGTCGTCGCCACCTATGCCTACTGGAACCAGGGCGGCCTTTGGATGCACCCGCGCCAGAAGGAGTGGAGCGACCTCGAATGGGAGATCCGCAACTGGCTCTACTTCACGTGGCTGAGCGGTGACCACATCGTCGAGCAGCACGTCCACAACCTGGACGTCAGCAACTGGTCAAAGAACGGCCACCCGGTCAAGTGCACCTCGCTTGGCGGACGGCAAGTGCGCACGGATCCAGCCTATGGCCAGATTTTTGACCACTTCGCCACGGAGTACGAGTATGAAGATGGCACCAAACTGCTCAGCATGTGCCGCCAGATCGACAACTGCGCCTCGCGCGTATCGGAGTACATCGTCGGCACGAAGGGCAAGTCGAACGCCAACACCAGCATCACGGGCGAGAACCCGTGGCGGTGGGACGGCGA
>DATLWQ010000362.1:0-5050 GCA_035576225.1 Fimbriimonadaceae bacterium
GTCGCGCTGTTCGGCCTTGAAACTGACTTCGCCCGCCTTGACCTGCACGCGGGCCTGTCCGAGGCGTATGAGTTCGAGGAGGGCTAGGAACCACCATACGACTTCGGTGCGCGTGAACTCGCCGACGACGATCACGTCGAGGGTCTGGAACTCCTGCGGCAGTGCGCGTAGGACGACGCCCATCATCTCGGACAGAGATCGCTGCGGTCGCGCCGGGGGCGCGACGTCGTCGGGGACTGCGCGCTCGATCAGGCGCTGGAGCACCCGGGCGAGGTCGTCGACCGACACGTTGGTGGAGTCGAACGGAAGTTCGTAAGCCTCGCCCTCCGCGCTGCGGAAGAAGAGGCTCTCGCGCTCCTCGGCCTTTTCCTTGAGGGCTTCGATGGCCGGTCGGAACTCGTCGATGTAGGGTTCGAGAACCTCTAGGAGTTCATCGCCATCGGGTTCCTCGTCCACTGGGAGGAGGAGCCATGCCTTGCGCTCGATCAAGTAGGAGAGACCTGCCAAAGCGACTGCCGCGCTCTCTAGGTCGTGCTCGGCATTGTCGATGAGGTAGCGGAAGTACGCCTCACAGATCGGTGCAAGGGGAACGCCGAGGAGGTCGATCTGGCGGTCCTTGACGCACTGGAACAGCATCGCCAGCGAGCCGGTGAACGCCTCGCACTCGATGTGGATCTCGGGCGGGGCGTACATGCCGAACGCCCCAATCTGCTCCGGTCTTTTCGCGAGTTCGTTCTGTTCCGACATGAGCGCCAAGGTGAACCACCATTGTGCCCCGAAAGGGGGCATCCATGCTTAGGACGTGGGCGGAGGCGTGAGGGATTTGGAGATTTGGTGGGGCTAGCCTGCGCCTCCGCCGTCGCCGCCACCACCTGCACCGCCGCCTCCACCGCCTTGCTGGAACAACTTGCCGAGCGGGGAGTTCTTGATCTTCTCCTTCGCCTTATCGACGAGGGCGCGGAAGTCCGCTGGGAGATTGGTCATCGAGATCTCTTTCGCGTTGGGATCGAGGTGGTCGTCGAAGAGCGACTTATCGAGGCCCGCCGCGTCGGAGAGCCAGAAGTGGAAGTCCAGGGTCTCGCGCTGCGCGATCTTTGCGGCGTCGGCGCCACCGACAAAGCCGAGGTTGAAACCGGGGGCCGCCTCCTTGGCCATTTCGATGAACGCGAAGTCCTGAGGGGTCATTGCGGTCATCGAAAGGAAGATGTTGCGCTGTTGCGAGGTCTGCTGCAACACGGGCCCCGTGGACGTCGACATTTCGATGTAGCCGTTGGGAAGGCCGTTCGGCATCACCTCGGTGGGCTCTTGGATGTACGACTGCTCCTGGCCGCCGGCCATGGCACCGAGGACGCTGAGGAACCAAGGCGAGTCGTCCTTGGGCTTGGTGAGGTCTTCTGCGGCGACGATGTTCGCATTGGCGCCAAAGGACATTTCGGTCAGGATGTTCCGCGCCCTGCCCGAAAGCGAGGAGAAGGGAACCCGCTGGCCGTCGCGCAGGTTCCTGCGCACGGGCGGCTCGAGGCTCGCGTAGAAGCGCAGCATGTCCCAGTCCATCTGGCCGTTGATCGAACCGATGAACGCCGACGGGGCGAATACGAGGAAGTACGGCAGGGTGCTGAGGTTCTCCATGGGTGCAGGCGACTTCGATGCGAAGTTTGCGAGGGCTTCCAGTGAGAGGCTCCCGTTCTTCTCTATTCCGGAGATGAGCGTCTTGAGTTCTGCGCGGTCCTGCCGGACATTTCGAGCGTCGGCTGGATCTTTGGGGACGACAGTCAGCCAACCGCCTTCGTTCGTGACAGTGAGAGCGTCTGACGACGTCAACTGCTGCATCGCCAAACCCACTGTCAGATCCTTGCTGTCTCCGAAGATGAAGCCGCCAGACTCCATCAGCGCGTTGTCGGGCATGTTCGCGACGACGTCGAGGTTCTTCACCTTGGCGATCGCAAAGAGCACGTCCGTCGTGACAAAACTGAGCGGGTCGTACTTGACGGGATCTTCCATGAATCCCTTGAGTTCCGGCGTCACGTTGAAGTTCAAGTCCTCGCTTGCCGCGCTGGCGACGAACGCCTGCGACCGCTTGCTGAGTTCGACCTTCGGTGTGTCGGTGGGATCTTCGCTCTTCTTGGCCTTCTCCTGTGCCGCCTCCGGATCCACCGGTTTCTTTCCCTCCGCTGCCTGGTTGAGAACCTTGAAGTACTCGGGGCTCAGGTTGAGTTCGGACATCACGACGACCTGGCCCTTGGCGTCGTAGACTTTGAGGTCGGCGACTTCGGACTGTAGACCCAGCCCTGCTCGCCCCGACTTCGATTCGAGGACGAGGACGGCCTTGGACGGGACTTCCTCGAACTTTCGCGGCTTGAGCCTTTTCCCGAGCAGGCCGCCGAAGGCGTCCGCCATGCCGGCGTCGCCGCCCTGTTCGCTCTTTGCCTGCTCGTCGACTTCCGCGTTGTGCTCGCTGAAGAGGGTCTGGAAGATTTCGGCGACCTGCGGGCCCCTCATCGGTCGCTGCATCCGGTTTGGCGAAGTTGAGAAGACGATCCTTCCCCCGGGGCTGAGCGTTCCAACGTCGATGGGGTTGATCATGAGCACCAAGTTCGCGAGCGCCTTGGAGTCGGCGCTGCCCAGTGGCGTTATCAACGGCAGTCCCGGGTCGGGCTTGGCGCTCAGCAACTTGCGGACCTCTTCCTGGGTCTGGCGGAAACTCTTGATGCGACCTGCTACAACGTCCGCCTGCTCCTTTTTGCGCAATGGCTCGTCCGGTGCGATCGTCCACGTGCCGTTGTCGAAGGTCGCGCTGCTCGACATCGCCTTTGCGATCCTCTCGATGAGGTCTTTTTCGGGGACGTCGGTCACGCTGACGATGAGGACGTGCTTCTTTGCGTCGTCCGTGGTCTCGATCTTCAGCCCGGTCTTTGCAGCGAGGTCTGCAATGACCTCGTTCGCCGGTCTTGCCTCGGAGGTGAAGGTGACCTTTTGGTCCTGTTTCGATGTCGCTCCCACAGCGACGGCGAGCAACGGCAGAACGCCGCAAGCCAGGGAAAGTCTCATGCCCATGATTGTACGGTATACGCAGCGCGGCTTAGAGAGCGTTTCGCAAATGGTGTTCGAGACTGAAAACCTCTTCGATCTGCTCTGTGGAGAGGTTGTTCAAGACGTCCGGGTCTGCCTCGACGCTCTTTCGGAAGTCGTGCCCCTCCCAAGCCTTTGCGGCGTTGCGCTGTGCGACTTTGTACGCGTCCTTTCTGCCGAGGCCGCTCTTGATGAGGGCGGACATGAGGTGCTCGCTGTAGACGAGGTCGCCCATATGGCGGAGGTTGCGCTCCATGTTCTCCTTGTTGACAACGAGGCCCTCGAGGATCGTGCGGACGCGGTTGAGCATGAAGTCGGCGAGTTGGCACGAATCGGGGAGGATGACGCGCTCGAGGCTGCTGTTGGTGAGGTCGCGCTCGTGCCAGGTGGCGACGCTCTCGAGCATCGCGTGGGCGTTGCCGCGCAGAAGGCGCGCGAGGCCGACGACGGTCTCGCTGTTCCACGGGTTGCGCTTGTGGGGCATCGCGCTGCTGCCGGTCTGTCCTTCTTTGAACGACTCTTGGACTTCTAGGATCTCCGTGCGCTGTAGGTTGCGGAGTTCGGTGGCTATGCGCTCCAGACCTGCACCGAGGAGGGCGAGGGCATTGAGGAACTCGGCATGGCGGTCGCGGTTGATGATCTGCGTGCTGACGGGCTCGGGCTCCAGGCCGAGGCTGTGGCAGATCTTTGCCTCCATCTCCTGTGAGACGTGGGCGTGGATGCCGACCGCGCCACTGACCTTGCCGAAGGCAACGGTCTTCTTTGCAGTCTCGAGTCGTGCGATGTTTCTTTGGAGCTCTTCACGCCAACTTGCGCACTTGAAGCCGAAGGTGATGGGTTCGGCATGGATGCCGTGGGTGCGGCCGATCATCGGCGTCTTCCTGTGTTCGTTTTCTAGGCGCTTGATCTCTTTGTAGAGTGCGTTTGCGCTGTCAATCAGAACTGTGCAGGAGTCGCGGAGCATCGTGCCGAGGGCGGTATCGATGACGTCGTAACTGGTGACGCCGAAGTGGATCCAGCGTCCTGCGGGGCCTACGTTCTCTTCGAGGTTTCGGACGAAGGCGGCGAGGTCGTGTCTCGTCTCCTTTTCGATCTCGTCGCAGCGGGCGAGGTCGAAAGCCGCCTTTGCCTTGATCTCGGCCATGTCCTTTTTGGGGACGGTGCCCGCGTCGGCGTGCGCCTGGCAGATGGCGAGTTCGACCTGCATCCATCGCTCGTACTTGGCCTGCCGGCTCCAGATCGCGCTCATCGCGGGGGTGCAGTATCGGTCGATCATCGGCGGTTGGAGGGTACCTCTGCACCGGGCCGTGAGGCGACTGGACGCTCGAAGGGTCCTAAGCGATGGCTCCGGACGCCGGGGCATGGTGAGTGGAGAGATAGACTAAACTCCAACCATGAACGACACGCTGCAGGACTGGCTCAAGGACAACATTCAGGGGCTGAAGGACAAGCACCTCTATAAGGTGCCCCGGATCCTGGAGTCGCCTGCCGGTGGGCGCGTGAAGATGGACGGGAAAGAGGTCGTCAACCTGTCGTCGAACAACTATCTGGGACTGGCCAACCACCCGAAGGTGCGCGCGGCGGCGATCGCGGCGATCGAGAAGTGGGGCGTCGGTGCGGGTGCGGTGCGCTGGATCGGTGGGACGATGACGGTGCACGAAGAGTTGGAGGAGCGGCTCGCCTCCTTTAAGCACGTCGAGGCGGTGCTGGTCTTTACGAGCGGCTTTACAGCGAACAGCGGCTGCATTCCGGCGGTGCTGACCGACAAGGACGTCGTGATCAGCGATGAACTGAACCACGCTTCGATCATTGACGGCGTACGGCTGTCTTCGGCCTCCTACCGTAAGGGGGACGGGTGGGTCTATCCGCACAAGGACATGGACGGCCTGGAGAAGTGCCTTAAGGCGGCGAACGCGAAGGGGTTTGAGAAGAAAATGATCATCACGGACGGCGTCTTCAGCATGGACGGCGACATTGCGCC
>DATLWQ010000363.1:0-9355 GCA_035576225.1 Fimbriimonadaceae bacterium
AAGAGCACGGCGTCTATGCGGCGAGCGCAAACATGACGGGGTTCGAGGGCGGCAAGGGGCTCGTCGGGGGGAGCGTCATCTACGACCCGACCGGAGAGAGGCTGGCGATGGGAGACGTGATGGAGGAGCACATGGTCGTCGCAGACGTAGACTTTGAGAAGATCAGGACCGCGCGCGCGAAGATGCCGCTGCTCGCCGACCTACAGGCGTCATGGGACACGATCTCACGAATCGCGAAGATCTAGCGGCTGCATTTTAGGTCGAAAAGGCGGCGGTAGAATCCTGCTGTTGGTCGAAGGAGGAACAAGATTGGAACACCCGCCCCTGCCCAGTGAATACGAACACCGTACGATCGCCTACGCGCCTGGATTCGACGAATATTATGAGATGAACTTACTCATGAGCCAGGCGAGTACTCGGCGACGTACACTTCTTCTGCTCTGCCTCAGCGCACTTGCACTCCTGGCCTGGCTGACAAAGTTCATACAGGGAACAATGCGGGCCAACGACACACTGCTCGCCCTTGGGGGCGCGTTCGCTATCCTCCCGCTGTTCAACCGATTTCTTATCTGGCGGGCAAGTACGAATGTCTGCAACAGGCCCGGCAACAACGTACGCATCAAACGGTCAGTCACCGCGACTGACCAGGGGCTCCACACAGAAGGACACGACGGGTCGTTCGGATTCATACCATGGGGGTCCGTCACGAGAATTGTCGAGGGCAAGAGTGCAACCCTCTTTACAGTTCCGATTAACGCAGCAATCGTCGTTTCCCGCCGCGCGTTTGGAAGCGAAGGGGACTACCAGTCGTTCGTCGCCTATGCGAAAGAGCGACACCGGGCGCAAATCACCAAGCCCGTCGGAGACTAAGGGACGATGGAGCCGGTGCCGCACAGCGATGAGATCCGATCGATGAGTTTCAGCCCGACGCTGGAGGAGAACGCAGAACAGGGCGAACTCGCTGCGGAGACGAACTTCAATGTCGTCCGGCGCGCATGCTTCTCGATCGGCCTCGTCTTTCTCGCGATAGGTTTGGCAATCCCGGCCTACGATGTCGGCCCCTTTGCAGACTTGGCTGGCATGCTGATAGTCTTTGGTCTGCTGTTGGTCGCGCTCGGTGTGTCGATGGGGCGGTTCATCCGCGTCACTTCGAAGCCGTTCTACTCGAGTACGGAAAACAGAAACGGCACGACTGCGCGAACCGTCTGGGCATCAGAGGACGAGATCGTCGTAGAGTACGTGACAGGGATGGTCCTGCGCTTCCCTTGGCCGACGATCATCAAAGTGCGCCGCAGACGGCTCGCAAACTACCTGATGGTGTCGCGTCAGTTCTTCATGGTCGTGCCGGACCGCGCATTTCCGGAGGACAAGATTGCGCGGGAGTTCGTCTCCTTGTGCAGGCGCAAGATAGCCGACAACAATTTTGAGAAACTGGACAAGAGGGACAGGGCGGTTCTGACGGGATCGGCGGAGGGGAACTGACCAGTGAATCCGTTGCCAATCGACTACGAGATCCGATCGATGAGTTTCAGCCCGACTCTGGAAGAGAACGCGGAGCAGGGCATGTTCGCCAGCGAGAAGAACCTGCGCATCCTGCGACTTGTCTATGTCCCCTTGGGACTTCTCATAGTTGTTCTCGGCTCTTCGGCGGCTTGGACGATGGGAGCGTTTGCCGACTCCGGGTTCTTTTTCGTCCCGTTTGGACTGACGATGACGGGCCTAGGGCTGTTTACGCACCAGTTTGTTAAGTACGTCTGGCGTTCGATCTTATTGCATCCTGAAAGCAGGAACCATATCGGGCCGCGGACTGTCCGGGCCTCTGACGAGGGTCTGGTCGTCGAATATGTCACTGGAATGTCGCAACGGATCCCGTGGTCGTCGTTCATCAAGGCGCGGCGCAGCAGGCTGGCGATGTATCTCATGGTGACGCGGCAGTTCTTCATCGTCGTGCCAGACCGCGCGTTCCCAGAGGACGAGATAGCACGCGAGTTCGTCACCCTGTGCGGACGCAAGATCGCTGACAACAACTTCGAAAAGTTGGACAAGAGGGACCGGGCGATCCTCGCCCGAGATCTTGTTTCCGGCGAACGCTAATGCCCAGCTGCTTTTGTCGCCAGCGTCGGATCGATCTTCACGCCGGGTCCCATCGTGCTACTGATCGCGACGTTCTGTAGATAGCGGCCCTTGGCGCTCGCGGGCTTGGCGCGGATGATCGCGTCGAGCGCAGCGAGGAGGTTCTCTTTGATCTGGTCCTCAGTGAAGTTCGCCTTTCCGATGCCGACGTGGACGTTGGCGGCCTTGTCGATCCGATACTCGACGCGGCTCGCGCCCTTGATCTCCTTGACGGCCTTGGCGATGTCGTTGGTGACGGTGCCGTTGCGCTTGTTCGGCGTGCGCGGGCCGAGGAAGCGGCCGATCTTGCCGATCTGCGGCGCCATCGCCTCGGTCGCTAGCATGACGTCGAAGTCCTTCCACCCCTCTTGGACCTTCTTGATCAGGTCGTCGTCGCCAGCGAAGTCGGCACCCGCAGCCTGCGCAGCCTTGAGGTCATCGCCGCTGGCGAGGACCGCGACGGTCTTGTTCTTTCCGGTGCCGTGGGGGAGGTTGGTCGTGCCGCGCACGTTCTGGTCGCCCTTCTTGGGGTCTACGCCGAGCCGGACGGCGAGGTCGACGCTCTCCGGGAACTTCGCTGTGGCCGACTTCTTGACGAGCGCGACCGCTTCTTCTACTGAGTAGAGTTTTTCGCGGTTGATCTCCTTGGCGAGCGCAGAAAAGCGCTGTGACGAAAGGTTCTTCTTCTTCTGTTTCCTGGCCATTGTGACCTCCGTGGTCCGCGGCGGACTCATCGCCCGCCTCCCACTGGGGACAGATGGTACCCGCCGGGACCGGAAACGCGGGGTGCGGGCCCACTGGTACTACAATACGGCATGGCACTGACGGCCCTGATCTCGATGCTGGCGCTCGCCCCCCTCCAACAGCCGACGGACTACGCGGCCGCCTGGAAGGACGCCGAATCGGCGGTCAGAACCCGCTATTACGGACGGGTGGACAACAAGGACCGGATGGACGCGCTGCTGACCAAGTACGGCCCGATCGCGAGCGGCGCGAAAAGCCTCCCCGAGTTCCGAAAGACGATGCTGCAGATGATCGACGAGTTCGGTGACTCGCACTTCGACTTCCTCACCGCCTCCGACCAGGGGTTCTACACGCTGACCGACCTTGCCCCGGGCGGCAAGTCGCTGGAGATGCCGGAGATCGGCGCCTGGTTCGCGGATTCAGACGCAGGGTATCGCGTGCAGATGGTGCTGGAAGGCACGGCCGCGGCCGCGGCCGGGCTGAAGAAGGGGGACGTCGTGCTGCGCGTGAACGGTCGTCCTTTCACACCGATCGATTCTCTCAAGGGGCTTGTCGGAGGCGAGGCGGTGTTCAGCATATTGAGGAACGGCGCAACACTCGAAATAAGGATGAAGGTCAGCGAGTCGGACGGGATCGACATGTTCCTCCAGGCGACGAGGGCCAGCGAGCGCATCATCGACCGCGACGGACGCAAGTACGGTTACATCCACCTCTGGACGATGGCCACGGACAAGTTCAAGGACACGCTCTCCAACTTCGTCTATGGAAAGGCGATCCACACCGACGGGTTCATCCTCGACATCCGCGACGGCTTTGGCGGCCGGCCCGAGGGCTACGCGGACCCGTTCTTCCGGCCGGAGGCGAAACTCACGTGGTCGGTGGGAGGGCACGGCTTCGACCAGTACTTCGGCTACCAGAAACCGCTCGTCGTACTGATCGACAACGGCAGCAGGAGCGCAAAGGAGGTGCTCGCATACATCCTCAAGGTCTCCAAACGGGCCGTGCTCGTCGGACAGCCGACGGGCGGGCGCGTGCTGGGTACGAGCCCGCAACGGCTCGGTGACTGGGCCGTGCTGGAGATACCAATGGTGGACTTGAGCGTCGACGACGTCCGACTGGAGGGGAGGGGCGTCGATCCGGACTTCCTCGTGCTCGACGAGTTCGCACCGGACGGCACGGACATGTTCATCGAGCGGGCGCTGGACGTGCTCGCGCCCAAGAACTAGGCCGCCCGATCCGTGGTGAGAGCCGCTGGGTAACCTCGGAAACACCGTGAGGGTGGCACACCGTCCGCCCAGACGTCGGAGAACACAAGTTCAATGCAGAACACCTTCGCCATCCTCGGAGCGGGCATGCAAGGCACCGCCGCCGCCTACGACCTCGCCAAGTTCGCACAGACAGAGCGCATCCTGATGGGTGACGCCAGCATGGCCCAGGCGAAGACCGCCTCCGACCGAGTCAACGGGCTCATCGGCCGCGAAGCCTGCGAGCCGAGGGAGATCGACGCGCTGAACAAGGAGCAACTCGAGTCCTTCCTGAACGAGGTGGACGTCGTGATCAGTTGCGTCCCCTACTGGATGCACCCGAAGATCGCCGAGGTCGCGATCGAGACCATGACCGACATGGTCGACCTTGGCGGCAACACCGACATCACCATGCAGACCCTCTCGCTGGACGAGAAGGCGAAGGCGAACGAGGTCACGCTCGTGCCAGACACGGGGCTCGCCCCAGGGCTGGTCAACAACCTGGGCATGTACATGGTCGAGAACCTGGACGAGTGCGACTCGGTGCGGCTCTACTGCGGCGTTCTCCCTCAGCACCCGAAACCGCCCTTCAACTACAAACTCACCTTTAATGTCGAGGGACTGGTGACCGAGTACGACTATCACGCCGTCGTGCTGCGCGAAGGGGAGATCGTAAAAGTAGACACGCTTTCTGAACTCGAGTCGCTCCAGATCGAGCAACTGGGGGAGATGGAGGCGTTCACGACGTCAGGCGGAACATCGACCGCTCCTTACACACTACAGGACACCGTGCGGAACTACGAGTACAAGACGATCCGTTTCCCCGGCCACTGCAAACTGATGCGGATCTTCAAAGACTTCGGGCTTTGGAGCGAAGACGAGATCGAGGTCGACGGGTGCAAGGTCGTGCCCAAGAAGGTCTTCTGCGAAGTGTTCGGGCCGGAACTCGCGAAGTTCGTCGATGAAGACATGTGCGCTGTGCGCGGCGTGGGCACCGGAACGAAGGACGGGCGCGCGACGACGATCCAGATCGACATCTTCGACAAGCAGTGCCCGGACACGGGGTTCACCTCGATGGAGCGGCTGACCGGCTTTTCGACCTCGATCATCGCCCAGGAGGTCGCACAGGGCCGCGTCGAGAAGGGCGCGGTGCGGTACGAGAACGCGATGCGAGGCGGTGCCTTCTTGGATGAACTGATCCGGCGCGGGATAGATATCAAGATCCGTGTCACGAACGACATGAGTCCGACTGCGAAGTAGTTCCTACGGAATCGGGTCAGTCGGCGCGTAGTTGACGACGAGGCCGTAGTCGTTCCAGTCATTTCCAGGCATGAACCTGCAGTCGTGCTCGTCCGGAACGATCCCGGTGAACGGCGGCAGACCGCCGTCTTTCTGATCTATGTAGCGGGAATAGAGTTTGAAGCCAGTCTTGGTCTTCGTGTAGATCACGTCTCCCGCGGCGAAGGGATCGGCGAAGTTCAAATCGGCGGGGAGTGCGGACGGCAGAGAGTCAAGGTCGGGAAACCTCTGCACGAGGCTGAGTGCGGCTTGTGCCGCTTGGTCGCGGAAGATGTTCTGGGCTTGGAAAACCGCCTCGAAGCCGTAGTAGGGTCCACCCACCCACTCGTACGAGAGATCGTTCTTGTTGTCGACCTGTTTTGCGAACCGGAGGGTCTTCTGGACCCACTCGGCAGGAGCGCCCTGCTGGCCTGTCTTCGCGAGGGTGACCGTAGATTGCAACAGCCGCACCTTGAGGGCGTCCACTGCGTGCGGACCAACCCGTTTCGGATTGTCCGACCCGTGGAAGTGAAAGACCTTGTCGAGCCACTGCTGGATTTTTGAGGGCTCCGACTGACGCAAATGGCTGGACGCCATCTCCTCGTTGATCGACTTAATCTGGTCTGACATCGGTTGCCGACCCAGACTGTCCAGGTCAAGGAGAAAGTCGCGGAGATTTCCAGCATAGACCTCCGCGAGCGGTGGGAGAGGTGGCGCTTCCGCAAGAGACTCGCGTACCGCCTCGATGACCGCTTGGTCGTGGCGGTGACGGATCGCTGCAGAAAGCAGAGCGACCTCTATGATGGTGCGAAGGCGTCCAGAGTCCATCTGCGTGAATGCGTCGGGCTCGCCCGCGTAGACTTTGAACATCTCCCACGCGACGTTCGCAAGTTGTTTCATCGATCGGACGTCTCCCGCGTCGGCCGCGCCGATGATGCCAGTCTCGAGTGCTGTGGTGAAGGGTGCATGCTCATACCCCTTCATTGAGAAAGTGCCCTTGTCGTTGTGCGTTGAGCCGAGCCCCTTCATGCGGTCTTGCAACCCGAGGAACCACGCCTTGTTCTGGACGAAGAGGCGGCGGCTTGAGAACGTGCCGAGGTTCGTTTTGTGGTAGTACTTCTCGGCCTCGACAGGTGTTGAGTCGAAGATCTTCTTCCATTTGACCGTGTCGTCATGGTGGACGATCCCGCTCTCTGCGTAATATCCTTCCCACGTCAGGGGCCCGAACACCCTCTCCGCTGTTCGCCTAGCCTCCGGCAGTTCCTGTGCGGCGTTCACGTAGTCGGGGCTCTCGGCCATGGCCCGCTCGATATAGAAGTTCAAACCGAAGAAGAGAAGCAGGATGGCTGCGGCTACATAGATCACCCTTTTGGCTTTCCGGTCCGCCATACCCTTAGTATAGGGTCTGGCTTGCGGGACGGGGCTCGGCTCACACAAAATTCCTGGCTCGGCGCGCTTGCAACCCGTTGCGGCTCCGGTAAAGTGGAGACAGGAAAGAAAATGGAATGCCCGGTTTGCCACAAGGAGATGGTCACTGAGGACTTCGGCGGAGTCAAGGTCGACGTGTGCCGCGACGGCTGCAAAGGGATGTGGCTCGATTGGATGGAGCTCACCCGGCTCGACGAGAACAACGAGGGGCTCTGCGCTGCGCTCAACGAGGCGCTCGCCTACCCTCGCACCAACGACGCGAACCGCGGCGTGCTCTACTGCCCCAAGTGCCACGAGCCGCTGCACCGCCACCTCTGCAACATCGACTGGCACGTCAGCGTCGACGAGTGCTACGACTGCGGCGGGTTCTTCCTCGACTCCGGCGAACTCAAGGACATCCGCGAGCACCACATGACCGAGAAGGACATCGAGGAGTACGGCGAGAAGATCCTGAAGGGCGTACCCGAGTGGGGCCAGGCAAAGATGGAACTCAAGGACGAGCAGACCCGCGCAGAGGCGATCCGCAACTTTACGAAGTTCCTGCGACCGAGTTACTACATGACCGGTAAGTAGGAGCCTCGGGCAGATGTCAGCGGCGACTGGTTTGTTGGGGCCCAAGGACCCTATCGCTCGTGCTATACTCTATGACCGGAAATCGGGAGTTTCCCACGTATATGAAGCCTAAGTTTCCGGGCCAGGTCGAACTGATCGAACTGAACCTCCGCCAGATGGAGGCCCTGACATCTTACGCCTGCGACGAGGTCTGGGGCGGACTTAGCACGACCGAAGCGCGCTCGATTAGGGAGGTCGCCGAGATCATCGGCAAGAGCCCTGCCGCCGTGAACGAGCAGATGGCGAAACTGCTCAAGGTCGGCCTCGTTCTGCAGGTGGGAACCCGCAAGCGCCGCTCCCGGACCGAAGCCCTCTACGTCCCCTCCGCACTGACCGAGCGCACCGTGCTCGCCGGTCGGCCATGGAAGTACGCCGAGGCTTTTATGAAGCGGTTTGAAGGGCAAATGAGGCTCAAAATCCGGCAGATGAGGGCCGCGCAGGAGGCGCTGCGGAAGGATCGCTCGTACGTGGCGTACATGACCTCGCGCGGCCGGATCGCCTACCTCTCGCCCGAATCTGCGCTGATCGTGAAGCAAAAGATCAGCGAACTGCTCGAGATCGTCCACGAACTCGACCAGACAGACCCCGATACTCGGTCTGCAGGAGAGCACGTCCGGGTCTCGGTCGCCGTCACGATGCTGCCTTCGATCCCAGAGAGCAGGAAGATTCACTAGGGTCCCACCGGCCCCCGAACCTGTCATGGACTTTTTTCGGGACTTTTCTTAATATACGTGGAACTTTTTCATTTTCCGACTATACTAATAACACGTCCCGCGCTATCGTGCGGTGAACAGGGAATCGGAAATGAACACACTCGACCTGACAGGGCCCATGCCCAGCCGCGCGATTAAGGCGGCAGGCCTCATCTTTCTTGCCGTCTCGGCGGCGATCGCTTCCGCCGAGACGGCCAAAGACCTGACGGACAAGGTCGGCCACGCCTACCTCTCGAACGTGAGCGAGGCCACCATCGACGACACAGTGGCCAAGGGCTACCGGATGTTCGACATCGAAGTCGTCTCGACGGGCCCGCACCGCTATACGTGCAGTTTCGTCAAGAACTCCGGCCCCTACGCTGAGAGTTGGTGGTGGAAGGCCAACCAGTCCGAGGCGCAGATGACCCAGTTCCTCACCGACCACAGCGCCCGGATCACCGACCTCGAGACCTACTTCGTCGACGGCCAGCGCCGCTATGCGTTCGTGGCTGTCCCCAACCGCGACACCCAGGCCAAAGCCTGGTGGTGGTTCGCCGGCAAGTCTTGGGACGAGATGAACGACTTCGTCCAGTCCAAGAACGGGCGCCTGATCGACATCGAGGTCGAGACGACCAACGGTAAGCACCTCTACTCTGGCGTGCTCATCCGGAACACCGGCGCCGACCAGAAGAACTGGATCAGGTTCGGCAACACGAGCAAGAAGCAGATCCAAGAGTTGATGCAGTTCGGCGGGCGCGGAGACCGGATGCGCCTCGTCGATCTGGAGCGCGTCAGCAACGGAAGGTATGCGGGAATCCTCGAAGAGACCGGTGGCCAGGCCTGGTGGTGGCTCACAGACCTGCCGTGGGAAGACGTTTCGCGGCTTCAGGGCCAACTCGCGTCGCGGATCATCGACATCGAGAGGAACGTCGTCGGCAACAAGACGACCTTCGACCTCATCCTCATCGACAACTCGAACAGCCTCGAATCGCGCATGAGGACGATGCTCCTGTCCAACTCCGATGGCACCAAGGGCTTCATGCTCAAGGAGGTCAACGGCCCGACGCTCGGCGCGATCCTTCCAGACTTCCGCACGTACCCAGCCAGTTCTATCAAGGTGCTTGAGCACTACTACTGGTCGTCGCGCGTCTACGGTGGCGTCGACCCGCTGGCCGCGGTGCCGATCTACACCAACTGGAAGAGCGATACGCACAACGCCAACCAGATCGACTACTACCTCTCCTA
>DATLWQ010000364.1:0-3061 GCA_035576225.1 Fimbriimonadaceae bacterium
AGGTGGCGACCCTCTCCGGGCACACCGACTGGGTCCTCGGGGTCGCCGTCGCCCCGAACGGCAAGGTCGTTGCAAGCAGTTCGACGGACCAGAAGATCCTTATCTGGGACATCAAGTCGCAGAAGCAGGTCGTGGAGATTCCCGACAGGGCGTTCGTCGACTCGCTGGTGGCGATCACCGGCGACGGCAAGTACTTGTTGACCTCGGACGCCGGGAACCTGCTGCAGGTCTACGAGTTCGATCCCCCGCAGTACCGCTAGGTCCCGGCTGGTCCCGGCTCCTGGGAACCCCCGCCTGTGCCCGGGCGTTGTAGGTGATGCAACCGGGAACCAGTTCAATAAAGTGTAAACGCAAGCGTGGAGCCGCCGAAGGCGGCTCCACTTCGCACTTTAAATAGCGCGCCCAACCTCCAGCCCTATTTGAGGACCTTGCTGATTCCACTGATCGACAAGGACGGGAGGAAACTGTTCTCCGCGCAGACGTTCATCGCCTGCTGCTTCGTCATCGCCTTGGTCGACTTGACCTTGGTCTCGCCGCCGCCTTGAATCCAAGCGCTCTCCCAGAGCGCCGCCAGAAGGCTGGTTCCTTTCTGCATCGAGCGCAGCGTGCCGGTGCCGAACTTGTCCCACAGGTGTGCGGCCTTTTCGCTCTTGTTGCCCTTGAACCCGGCGAACTCGTCGACGATGCGCGCAGGCGGCAGCGACCGGAACGTGGCGCGCATGAGCGACACCGTCGCCTTGGCAGCCTCGAACCCCGAGGAGACGTGCTCGGAGGCTCTGACCTTCTTGATCTTCTTTAGCGCGTCGAGAATGTCCTGTCTGTGGGCGTTGACCATGACGTCCTCGTAGGCGGCGTGGACGCCGACGCCGAGGGGCTTGTCCACGGTCTCCGTCGTACCGTTCTTGTGGTTCACCGTGTGCTCGGTCGACCGCAACGGGTCGCCGTCGTGGAGGTAGGAGATGTGCAGGGGTTGGCACGCGTCTCCGACGTAGTGGGTCAGCACGCCTGCGGCGCAGGCGAACTCGTTGGCTTTTCCCTCGGACGCGTAGCGCACCATCTCGTCGTAGATCTGCCACACGCGGAACGGGAGGAGGCCCCTGTGCCTGGCTGTGATCTTCTTGCCCGACAGGAGGTCGGTGACGGAGTCGTAGAACGCGTCCCACACGGCGGGGTCGATGTTCTTGCCGGACCGGCAGAGTTTGAGCAGGTCGTCGCCGTTCTCGTCCGGCTGATCCATGTCTGCGAAGTGGTTCGGTCCCTCGAACGGCCTGCTGTGCCCCTGTTTGCCGTGCTTCCAGAAGAAGTCGGGGACGTCGGCGAGGTGCACGAACTCTTGTGTGCCCATGCCTTTGAACTCGTTCGTGAGGATGGTCGCACTGTCGGGCGCGATCAGGCTCGCGTTGTTCGACATGAGCGCGACGAGTTTCTTGTTCTTGGACGACAGCGCGCCGATCACGCTGGCAGCGATGGAAAAGTGCCCCACCGCGCCCCAAGTCTCCGGCGCGTCGAGGTTCCAGTCGCGCACGAGGTCAACCTCGAGCCGGTTGCAGACGGTGCTGAGGCACGTTGCAAGCACGTATGGCTGGGTTCCTTGGCCCGACGACTGGAGTTCGTCGGCTCCCCACTGTACGGCGAGCGGGAGGGACTGTGGCCCTCCGTCCTCGCCTTTCTTCTTGCTCTTGTGTTCGCGCGGCTCCAACAGCCAGAGAGTGCCCGAATCGCCGGGCACAGTCGCCAGTTCCGTCTGCCTGCGACCGACGGTGCGCGGGCCGATGAAGAAGTCTGCGACGTAATCGAACCCGCCGAGCGACTTGTAGCGGTAGAAGAGCGCATGGATCTCACCCTCCATGAGGCCGCCTGCCGCGCCGCGCCCGCGGACGTGGCAGCCGATCAGCGCAAGGCTCATGCTGTGGTCCGAGAGGTCGACCATCGGCCCGACCGTGCCGATGTCCTCGACCTGGGCGGTCCAATCGTCCAGGTCGTCGACGTCGACAAGGCCGATGTCGAGGTTGACCCACGTGTCCCGGCCCGCGTAGGAGGGGTAGACGTCCGTGAACGCTAGGCGCGTGACCTGCTTGGATGAAGATGTGCCGACGCGTTCGAGGCGTCCGGACCGGTCGGTGTAGAGCACCTCTCCGGGCTCGCCCGTGACGTGGCGGTTGGTGAGGGCGTACGTCTTGTGACCGTCGCGGACGAGGCACGCTACCGTTGCGACGTGGTCCTGCCCTTGGACTCGGGCGAGGATCGGGCGACCTCCACCGATGTTGTTGAGCGGGAACGCGACGGTCTTGGACGCGGGGCGCCTTGCATCGCGCGGCGCCTTGACGACGCAGACCGGGACGCGGCGGCCGTCGGGCAGGTACAGCGTTTTGGGGACCATCTCGTGCGGCATGTACTTGCCGCCGTAGAACGCGTCTTCCGCGCACCAGTCCTTGACGAACACGAGCACGCACGGCCAGGAGTAGGGGCGCACCTCGGAGTTCTCCAGAGTCCGCTCGCCCTTGCCGTGGACGTTGCCCGCTCCCGATTTGCTCGGCCAACTGTCGCCGCGCCGCACCCTGTAGCGGCTGATCGCCGTCGCGACGACGTTAGGGTGCCGCATGAGGTGCACGTGGTAGAGGTCCTGCGCCTCGAGCAGGTCTTTGATCGACAGGTGGTCGAAGTCGCTGAGACTCTCCTGATAGTCGCTAAGGTCCATACTTCCCTCACGCCCATTATGCCAACACGCCCGTCGGTTGTGGCTCGCGTTTTTGTCCAGCGCCATTAAATCTTCGTTTGGCGCGGTTCCGTTCCACGCTTGCGCCTGCGGGCCCCACGGCCCGCGCTACTGCGTGGACCGGTCATCATCTCTAGATGGCGATAGGCTGGCAAGGCGAAAAGGTCAGGCTGGTGCCGCTGGACTCCGAAAAGGGCATCGAGACGCTATCGACGCGGAGCGTTAGTGACAAAGCTCCACGTTAAGAATGGATCACGTACTCATCACATAGTTGGTGAGATTCTTGACTAAAAGGTGAATGAAAACTCACTCTTGCTAGCCGTGCCCGCCCAGCGCAGGTTCACA
>DATLWQ010000365.1:0-14771 GCA_035576225.1 Fimbriimonadaceae bacterium
TAAAATCAAGCCGTTGCACAGGTTTTCCACGCACTGTAGACAAAAAGTAGACAGTGGTCTTGACATTACGTAGACATTAGGATACTATAGCCACCGAACGAGGTCTTTTGAAATGGCAACGAACGAAGCGAAGTCAGACAAGGCGTTGGAGATGGTCCTACAGCGGCTGGAGAAGTCGTTTGGAAAGGGAGCGGTCATGCAACTGGGGCAGCAGGGCCGCCATCGTATAGAGACCCTTCCCTCAGGAGCGATGAGCCTCGATCTGGCGCTTGGAGGGGGGATTCCTAGGGGGCGGATCACAGAGATTTACGGTTCAGAGTCCAGCGGCAAGACGACCCTGGCTCTCCACGCCGTCGCCCAGGCTCAAAAGGCTGGCGGACTGGCGCTTTTCGTAGACGCCGAGCACGCCCTAGACATCGAGTACGCGAGGGCGCTCGGGGTCGACGTGGACAGGCTGTACGTCGCCCAGCCGACGACAGGCGAGGAGGCGCTCGAGATCATGGACGGCATGATCCAGTCTGGAGCGATGGACATCGTAGTGCTGGACTCTGTGGCCGCCCTTGTGCCCAAGGCCGAGATCGACGGCGACATGGGGGACGCCCACGTAGGAATACAGGCGCGCATGATGTCGCAGGCCCTGCGCAAACTCGGCGGCAGCGTCAACAAGACCAAGACCGCGGTCATCTTCATCAACCAGATCCGCGAGAAGATCGGCGTGATGTTCGGCAACCCAGAGACGACCCCAGGCGGTCGCGCGCTCAAGTTCTGGGCCTCCGTCCGGTTGGAAGTCCGCCGCGGCGAACTGCTCAAGAACGGCACCGAGGCCTATGGCGCCAGGACAAAGGTCAAGGTCGTCAAGAACAAGGTCGCACCACCGTTCAGGCACGCTGAGTTCGACATGATTTTCGGCAAGGGGATCAGCAAGTCCGGAGACCTGCTCGACCTGGCCGTCGAGCACAACCTCGTGGGCAAGGCCGGCACCTACTACAACTACGGTGACGTGAGGCTCGGACAGGGTCGAGACAACGCGAGGACCTATCTGGAGGAGAACCCAGAGGTCTTTGCCGAACTCGAGACCGCCGTCAGAGCCCTGCTCGCACCTCCCGATCCCGTCGACCCAGCCATCGTTGCGGCTATCGAGGAGTGAGCCGGCCAGCCCATGAGCGCCACCAGGAGGCGGTGCGCAGCGCGCTCCGCCTCCTCAGGTCGCGCGATAGGACCGAAGCCGAGGTCAGGGCGCACTTGGCTTCAAGAGGCTTTACCGAAGAAGAGTCCGGCCTCGTACTCGCGTCCCTGAAGCGGAGCCGGTTCGTGGACGATGCGCGAGTGGCGGACAGGGCAGTCGAGGCAGCCCAGGGCAAGCGAGTCAAGGGCCGGTTGCTCGTGGAGCACGAACTCAAGGTTCGCGGAGTCGAGGAGTCAGCGGTCGAGGATGCGCTTGGCGCGATTCCCTCTGGATCTGAAGCCGATCGGGCAGAGTCAGCACTGCGCAAAAGGCTCAAGCCCGGAGACACTAGGCAGAAAAGCGCTGGCTTTCTGGTGCGCCGGGGGTTTGACGAGGACACAGTCCAAGAAGCCATAGAGCGCGTCTTCGGTCCCTGGGAGTAGCAAGGGTGTATCCTCGCCGCGTTGGCAAGTAGCGAATACAAGATTCTGTTCCTCGGCGACGTCGTAGGTAAGCCCGGACGCGAGGCCGTGGAGAAATCTTTGCCGGGCCTCGTTGAGCGGCACAAGCCGAAGTTCGTGATTGTCAACGGCGAGAACAGTGCGGCAGGGGTGGGCATCACGCCGACCATCGCCGACTGGCTGTTCGACCTGGGGGCCGACGCGATCACGCTCGGCAACCACGCCTATCACAAGAAGGAGATCTACCCGTACTTGGACCGGGATCGTCCGATCGTCAGGCCCGCAAACATACCTCCGGGCAACCCTGGCCGGGGCTTTGTCACGGTCGAGAAGGCGGGAACCAGGCTCGGTGTCGTCAACCTTTGCGGCCGGATCTTCCTCGACGGCTATGACGACCCGTTCCGGTCGATCGACAGGATCCTGCCCGAACTCGGCACCGACCACGTCTTTATTGACTTTCACGCCGAGGCGACGAGCGAGAAGATCGCGTTCGGCTTCCATGTGGCGGGCCGGGCGACCGCCGTCGTCGGTACGCACACGCACGTCACGACCTGTGACGAATGCGTGCTCGAGGGCGGAACCGCCTACATCACGGACGTCGGCATGTGCGGGCCCAGGCCGAGCGTGATCGGCATGGACAAGGACGTGATTTTGCGAAGATTCCGCACTTCCCTGCCCACAAGGTTTGAGGTAGCAAAGTCCCCTGGTGTAATCTCTGGGGTGGTCATAGGCGTCGAAGAAGATACGGGCCGCGCGACCAGCATCGCGCGGGTGCCTTAGACCATAGGACCAGGAAGCCATGAAACTCGTTTTAAAGTCCGCGACCCTCGCGGCTGTCGTCGCCCTGTGCGGCGCTGGCTACACCCAGGAGCTCTACTCCCCCAACATCTCGATCGACGACCAGGGAATCACCGTGACTCCTTGGGGATCCGGCACGATCGCCGAGACGACGGAGACGGCCAATAAGGGCTCGGCGTCGATTCGGGTCTCCTCCAGGAACTTCTACCAGGGAGGGACCCTGACCTTTACGAAGGGATTCGACCTCTCCAAAGAGGCAGGAGACAAGAGTAACCTGCTGGTCTTCTCGATCCACGCGCCCACGAACGAGACGGTCATCAAGGGCGGCGGTAAGAGCGCTGGCACGACCTCCGGCCCCGGTGGCGGCACGACCGGCGCTGGTCAGACCAATTCGCCAGAATTTGAGATCAAGGCGCTGATGACCAAGGTTCGGTGTGTAATAATCACTACAGACGATAAGCGCACCGAGGTCTACCTTGACCTGTCCAACGCCATCTCCAACTCGGCGGGATGGAAGACCGTCGGCGTGCCTCTCGTCTCGATACCAGGATTTACGGACTCAAACAAAACGATCAAGTCAATCGCGTTTTCCGGCGACACTATAGCCACGTTCTACATCGGCTCCATCAGGATACTGAACGACACGACCCCGCTCTACGTGGAGCCCACCGTGCACGAGATGAACTTGGCGCTCGGTGACACGGTAACCCTGTCCGCGATCGGTTCAGGTGGTTCGTCACAACTGAAGTACACGTGGGACTTCGATGCCAGCGACGGTGTCGACGTCGACGCTGACGGCCAGGTGGTCAAGCGAACCTTCCGCAAGCCCGGCGACTATACGATCACGGTCACCGTCCACGACGTATTCGGGCTTAAGAAGCCCTATAGCAACACGATCCATGTGGTCGTGAACCCGTAAGCCCCCTAGTTCCTTTTGGGCCCGGTCGTGAAGGTACGATCGGGCCTCTTGGTCTATCGATGTTGACTCGGGTACTGACGGGGGTGATCGCTGGCGGGGTTACGCTGACTGCGTTGCTTTGGCGGGAGCCGTGGGGGATCATAGTTCTGCTCTTGGCGATCGTGCTCCTGTGTTCCCTTGAAATTGACTCTCTTACCAGTTCGGTCTCCAGCGCCGCACTGCTCTCGGTTCTGATTCCTCTCGCCCTCATGCCTATCCTGGGGGGTCTGAACATCGGCTTCATGGCCATCGCCGGAGTTCTTTGGGCGGGGTCGGTGGTGGGTTTCGCCTTGCGCTCGCATCTAGGCGCCGCCAGGGCTCTCCTCCTTTACTGGCTCGCTCCGTCCGCCTGCTTCGTTGCGCTTCTCCTTGCACTCCAGGGACAGGACAGTGGCTCCTTCGGCCCTAACCTGCTGATCCTCGCCTGGGTTCCACTATGGGCGGGAGACTCACTTGCTTACTTCATCGGTAAGACGTGGGGGAAGCATCCGCTGGCACCGTCGGTCAGCCCGAACAAGACTGTCGAAGGCGCTGTCGCCAATCTTGCGGGATGCGTCCTTGCGTCGTGGGGAATTGGCACATGGATGGGCGCGCCGCTGGCAGCATGGCTCCTAGTCGGACTTAGCACAGGGGTCATCGGGCAGGTTGGCGACTTGCTGCAAAGCGGATTCAAGCGGCTTATGGGTGCAAAGGACTCCGGTAGAATCCTCCCGGGGCACGGGGGAGTCCTCGACCGGCTCGACTCTTTCTTTGTTTCAGTCTATCCAAGTTTCTTGGCTCTCTACTTCTTTGCGCCTGACTTGTTTCACGTGAAACATTGGCCATGGAGCGGCTAGAGGTGTTTCACGTGAAACACCAAACGGTGGAAAACCGATGACCGTCATCGAAGCAAAGGGCCTCCGGAAGGTCTACAGCGTCACACGCAAGAAGTCGGGCTTGTGGGGTGCCGTCTCTTCTCTCATTCGACCGGAGCGGGACAGGGTCGAAGCCGTCAAGGGGATCGACCTTCGTATTGAGAAGGGTGAGATCGTCGGGTTCCTGGGGCCCAATGGCGCGGGCAAGACGACCACGATCAAAATGCTCAGCGGCATCATGTACCCTACGAGCGGCCAGGCGTCGGTGCTTGGCTATGTTCCGTGGCGCAGGGAGCGCGATATGCTTGCCCGTATCGCGCTCGTCATGGGCAACAAGCAGCAACTCTGGTGGGACCTGCCTGCAGTAGAGAGCTTCCGAGTGCTCAGAGTCATGTACGACGTCCCGGAGACTGAATATGAGCGTCGGCTAGCCTTTCTGACCGAAGAACTCGACCTGGCAGACAAACTCGACGTCCAGGTACGAAAGATGAGCCTTGGCGAGCGCATGAAGTGCGAACTGATTGCGGCCTTGCTCCACAACCCTGAAGTCCTGTTCCTGGACGAGCCCACCATCGGGCTCGATCTGGTCAGCCAAAAGCGGATCAGGGACTTCCTGCGCGACCTCAACCGACGAGAGTCGTGCACGATCGTGCTCACTAGCCACTACATGCAGGACGTCCAGGAACTGGCCCAGCGGGTCGTCGTCATCGACCACGGGAGCCTCATCTACGAGGGCACCATCTCGAGCCTCTCCGCCCGCTTCGCCACGACCAAGCAACTCCGACTCCTCTTCGGAGGCGACGCGACCCTGCCGGACATGCGGCGCTTTGGCGAGGTCCTCGCAGTTGAGGGACGGACGGTCAGCCTTGCCGTCCCCAAGGAGTCGACAGCGCAGGTCGCCGGCGAGATCCTACGGAGCCTGCCAGTCGTCGACATCTCCGTCGAGGACGTCTCCGTAGAGGAAATTGTCAGGCGCCTGTTTGAATCAGGCCGTTAGCCCAAGTTTCACGTGAAACACGCGTCTGCCTGGTACAATCTAAGGCACTTTCACGACAGGAAAGGACGACAACATGGATACGCGATACGATGCCTCGCACGTAGAGGCTAATTGGTATAAGCGCTGGTCGGAAGCCGGCCTCTTCAGGCCTGACCCCGACCCGAGAAAGCCGCGCTACTGCATTACGATTCCCCCACCAAACATCACCGGCTCGCTCCACATGGGCCACGCCCTCTGCTACGGCCTCCAAGACCTCCTGGGGCGATACAAGCGCATGCAGGGCTACAGCGTGCTCATCCTCCCGGGCCAGGATCACGCTGGAATTGCCACTCAATCAGTCGTCACCAAGCAACTGAAAAAAGAGGGCGTCAGCGCCTTCGAACTGGGCCGCGAGAAGTTCGTCGAGAGGGTTTGGGAGTGGCGGGAGGAGAGCGGCGATACGATCTTGAGGCAGTTGAGGTCGTTCGGCTGCGCGTTCGATTGGGATCGCACCCGCTTCACGCTCGACGACAGGTATGTGAGGGCCGTCCTCAAGGTCTTTATCGACTGGTTCGATCGCGGCCTGATCTACCGCGGCCTCAGAGTCGTGAACTGGGATCCAGTGCTAAAGACCAGCGTAAGCGATATCGAGACCGAGCGAAGGATTGTCAAGGGTAAGTTCTATCATATCCGGTACCCGTTCAAGGACGGATCTGGGGATATAGTTATCGCTACAACCCGACCTGAGACGATGCTGGCAGACGTCGCAGTTGCTGTCCATCCGAAAGACAGGAGGTACGAAGGTCTAGTAGGCAAGACCCTGCTTTTGCCCCTGTTGGGGCGAGAGATTCCCTTGATCGCCGACGAGTACCCCGATCCTGATTTCGGAACCGGCGCCGTGAAGATCACACCAGGGCACGACGCTAATGACTTCGAAGTGGGGCAGCGCCACGGGCTAGAAGTACTGCTTGCGCTCGATGAGACTGCTAAGGTTACCGAACTAGGTGGGCCGTATGCAGGGCTCGATCGCAACGCGGCCCGCAAGAAGGTGGTCGAGGATCTCGAGGCACAGGGATTCCTCCTTAAGGTTGAAAACCACGAAATTCCACTAGTAGTCAGCACCCGCAGCAATGAGCCTGTCGAGCCGATGGCCAGCGAGCAATGGTTCGTCAGCCAGACCCAACTCGCTCAAAAGGCGATCGAGGCCGTCAAGTCTGGCAAGACGCGGTTCGTGCCCGAACGGTACAAGGCCGTGTACTTGGACTGGATGGAGAACATCCGTGACTGGTGCGTCAGCCGGCAACTGTGGTGGGGCCACCGGATCCCCGTGTACTACACGGAGGACGGCGAGGCCTTCGCCGCACTCGACTGGGAGGACGCCCAGCGCAAGGCTGGCGACAAGCAGATCGTGCGGCAGGAGGAGGACGTCCTCGACACCTGGTTCAGTTCCGGACTGTGGCCGTTCGCGACGCTCGGCTGGCCGGAGCAGACCGGGGACCTGCAGAACTACTATCCCACCGATGTTCTTGTAACGGCGCGCGACATCATCTACCTCTGGGTCGCGCGCATGCTCATGATGGGGCTCGACTTCGTCGGCGAGATCCCTTTCCGCGATGTGTACATCTATGCGACCGTGCTCACCGAGGATGGCAAGCGAATGTCGAAGTCGCTCGGTACCGGCGTCGACCCCATGGAGATCATCGAGAACAAAGGCGCGGACGCGCTGCGCTACACGCTCTTCAGCCAGACGGGAACGAACCAGGAGTTGCGCTATAGCGACAGGCGTACCGACGACGCGCGAAACCTTTGCAACAAGATGTGGAACGCGTCGCGGTTCGTGTTTATGAACCTCGAAGGATTTACGGGCGCGACGCCAGAGTCTCTACACGATGTCGACAAGTGGATCCTCTCGCGTCTTGCACGCACAGAGCAGGCAGTCCGGCAAAGTTACGAGGCGTACGACATTCAGTCGGCGACGCAGGCGCTCTACTCCTTCTTCTGGGCAGAACTGTGCGACTGGTACATCGAGATCAGCAAGGATCGGCTCGCCGATGAAAGTCAGCGCGCAACCCCGCAGTGGATCCTCGTTACATGCCTCGACGCGTTCCTGCGCATGATGCATCCTGTGATGCCGCACATAACAGAAGAAATCTTCGCCCAACTTCCGCTCGACGACAAACCCGAGTTCCTGATGACCGCAAAATGGCCTGCATCTCCTGGAACGATCGACGAGGACGCAGAGCGGCGCGTCGAGTCGTGGCTCGAGACCACGCGCGCGTTGCGCGCCCTGCGCGCTGAACTTGGCATCGCAGCCATGAAGAGCGTGCCCCACGCGTATTACGAGGGCGACCTCGGCGAAGGCGCAAGCATTGTCGCGAGCCAAGCGTGGGTCGACGAACTCGTGCAGGGAAGGCCAGAGGGCAAGTTCATTTCGATGGCGTGCCCTGGCATCGAACTCCATCTTCCGACGAGCGGCCTCATCGATGAGGCCTCGGAGGTCGAGCGGATTGATGGGCTGATCGCAAAGGCGAGCGAGGAACTGAAGAAGGTCGAATCGCGATTAGCGAACAAGAACTTCGTCGAACGCGCAAAGCCCGAGATCGTCGCGAAGGAACGACAGACTGCGGAAGAACAGCGCGACGTGCTCGCAAAACTACAGGCTAGAAGGAAACTCTTTGCAGATCAATAGCGCGCGCGGACGAAGCCGCTCGTACTGAGCGCGTAGACGATCGTGCCGTCGGTGTCAGTACGCAGGAGTTGCGCGCCGTAATCCTTGATGCGGGCCACTGTCTCTTTTGCAGGGTGTCCATATCTGTTGCGGCGACCGCAACTGACGATGACCGCTTGTGGGGAAGTCTCCTCCAGGAACTCCTCCGACGTCGACGTCTTGCTGCCATGGTGCCCAGCCTTAAGGATCTGCACGTCCCAGTCGTCACCGATGAGAGACATCGCGTGTTCGACGTCCGAGTTTGCGTCGCCCGTAATCATCACCGAGCCGCGCCCGGCGTCTGCGCGGACGAAGAGCGAGCCGTCGTTGTCATTCTCTCCCGCGTGCCACGGCGGTGACGCGATCGTTAGTCGCAGGGCTCCCAGTGTTGCGGTCTCCGTATCGTGCAACCAAGTAATTTGGCCACTCGCTATACCCGCGTGCTCAAGTTCTTGGCCTAGAAGTATGTGGCGGCGGAACGCACCGTTGATCAATACTTTGCCGATCCTGTATCTGTCCGCGATCGCCTTCAGCCCACCGATGTGATCCATGTCAGGATGAGTGAGAAGCACGCAGTCGATCTTGTGCACTCCGAACTTCCTGAGTTGTGGAACGACCAGGCGCGCACCCGCGTCGAAGTCCTCCGTACGCGGACCAGTGTCGACAAGCACCGCCCAGTCGTCACTCATCAACAGCGTACAGTCGCCTTGGCCGACGCTGAGAAACACGACGTAAGTGCCGTTCTTGTGATCCCGAACTCCAATAAAGGCTCCGGCCGCCAGCGCGACGAGCAGTGCAGCGTATGTGCTAAGCCGTGCGAACATGCGGCCTCCAAGCGGCGAACAGGGCAAGGTAGATCGGCACGAGCCAGTACGCAGAGAACTCTGGGATCTGCACGCTTGCGAACGGCAGCGAGCCCACGCGCTCGATCACGAGCCCGATCCAGCCGGTCAGTGGCTCGACGCCGATCTTGAGTAGTCCGACTCCGACTGGCGGAATGACGAGCGCAAACGCCCAACTGGCCAGCGCTGCCGCGATAACGAGTCCCAGAACAGGGACGACCAGCAGGTTTGCGGCCACGCTAACGATCGGGATAGCCCCGAAATGGTAGGCGAGCAGAGGCGCCGTCCCGATCGTCACGGCCATGCTCGCGACCACGTATCGTCCAGACCAGCCGCACACTGTCTGCCACAGGCTTCCCGCAGACGCCTCCTCAGGAGGTGAAGCAAAGAGCACCAAAGACGATACGGCGACCATAGAAAGTTGAAAACCGACGTTCAAAATGGTCTCTGGCGCCCACAATACGTTCACAGTGCCAGCGAGGGCGAGCGCAGAGAGCCCGTCCGTGCTGCGTCGAGCCAGATAGGCGAACATGAACACGGCTGCCATCGTCACAGCGCGCAGCACAGGTGGCCTGAAGCCCGCCGCGGCCGCATAGACCGCCAATAGAATCAACAGCAGGATCAACTGGACGTGCCTTGGAACCGGGAACACGCTGAGCCCTGCTGCGATCGCAAAGGCCGCCAGCATGACGTGCAAGCCCGAAGTCGCGACGATGTGCGACGTTCCCGTCTTCGCCATCGCAATACGAAGGTCGTCTGGAATGTTCGAGGTCATGCTGAAACACATCCCGTCCAGCAACGGTTCCGCTTTCTCGCTGCCGTACCTCCAGGTGAACCTTGAGAAGCTCTGCCGCACCCACGTCCCGACCCTCCATAGGAAGAACCCGCCTGAAACCCGCTCCGGAGCCGATATCGTGCGTAGTTCGCCGACGACCCCCGACGAGCCATCCTGCCCCTCAAGCAAAGGATAAACGTCGGCCCGAACCTGGAGCCTATCGCCCAGGACCACCCAGTCCGATGCGGTCCGCAGATAATAGCGCCGGCCTCCACCAAGAACGACGGCACGAAGGGAACCGCCGCTGCTCTGGGGCATGGTCAGCACGTCGACCGGGCCCTCATAAAACCCCTCCTTCGTCACCGGCTGAGCGTCGAAGCGCGGGTAGATGAAGAAGCCAACAAGGCAAGCGATCAAGATCGATGCACGAACAATCATCCTTCGAGCAACTATCTCAACTGGCAACACGAATAGCAGATGCCAGGGCGCAAGCGCCCCTGCGCAGCCGACGACCAGTCCCAGGAAGACGCCGACGAGCGGCCTACGATCGAGTTCGTCCCTCATCGTCCCCCTTGGTACGCCGAGGTCGCACGCCGACCCTGAGTTCAGTAAAGAGCCCGGGCTCCCCGGCAGCCTCGTTCAGGCGCTTCACGATCTCGTCCTTACGAAGCCTGATCTCTTGAGCCCACGCAGACCCGCTGGCAACGACCCACAGCGTTCCCCGCTCGTACCTATCGGGGGCCGCTCGGTCCGCCAGGCCATCTCCGACGACCTCTGCCCATAGGTGCATGGCCATCTGGGCTCGCGCAGCCTTCAGAACCTCCGGACGACCCAGAGCCGAGCCCAACAGCCCCTCGACCTTCTTCATAGAGCCTCCACCGTTCCGGAGACTACCCGGAACACCTTGGCGCTCCCGACGAGCGCATCCCCCGCCTGCTCAGGCTCAGTACAGGTTAGAAACGCCTGTCCACCCATGTCGATCGAACGCTCGACCAGCCTCGCTCTGCGCCCCTGGTCAAGGTCGGAAAAGACGTCGTCTAGCAAGAGCACGGGAGGGAAGCCTAGGATGGCTGTAGCCGACCGGAGGGCGGCGAGTTTGATGGCGATCACCGCGGTCCGCTGCTGCCCCTGCGACCCAAACTGCCTTGCGTCGACTCCGCCCACGTCGATCTGCAGGTCGTCTCTGTGCGGCCCGACCGAGGTGAAGCCCCTCCGCACGTCCTCCCAGCGAGTGTCCTGTAGCGATTCGCACAGCGCGGCGTCGTCTCGACGGACATATCCAATTCCGACAGGTTCGCTTGAGGCTAGGCCTGCGTGCTCCTCGACGACCAGCGGGGCAATGCCCGCCACCCATTCGTCCCGAATCCGCCGGATCTGATCCCCGTGCTCGGCAAGTTGGGCCTCCAGAGCCTCGAACAGTTCCCCTGGCCGGGCGGACTCCTGCGACTCCTTTAGGAGGGCGTTCCGTTGCTCCAGAGCCCGCTTGTAGACCGAAAGGTGGCGCAGATAGGCCGGATACAGTTGCGCCAGTTCCGTGTCCAAGAAGTGCCGCCGATCACTGGGATCCCCACGCACGATGGCGAGGTCGGCGGCCGAGAACGAGACGCTTGGGATCCTGCCGAGCAGGTCGCTCGCCCTCGGTAACCCGGCACCGTTGAGCAAGGCTCTCTTGCGTACACCGCGCCTGAGTTCGACTGCGACCATGGTGCCGCTTGGCGTCAGAACCGCCTCGACCTTGGCGGCGTCTTTCCCGTTCATGATCGCCAACGTGTCTCTCGAACCCCGCATGACGCGTCCGGTTGACACGAGTCCGACGGCCTCGATCAGGTTCGTCTTGCCCTGTGCGTTCGGGCCCGCGACGATGTTGAACCCGCTTCCTGGCTCAATGTGAGCGTGCTCGTAGTTCCGGAAGCAGGTCAGTGTCAGGGCCTCAATGGTCGGACTTTCCACAGCCGTTCCTAAATCATGGTCCCTGTTATATGTCTCTTAGACTTATTACTTAGGTGTGGATAGTGTGGAAACACCCCGTACCGAACCTGATCCGGCAAGGCGCAACTTGGGGGCAACTGGACAAGAAATCCGCCACGAGAAGGTTGCCACGAAGAAGCCAGTCCGTTGCTTTCAGTCTTTCCCCACCCCGGTCAGAACAACTTCCGCTGTCTCCCATAGCGCATCACGACTGCCTCCATCTGGTACACGGGATGGACGTTCGGCAGAGGCTGGATGCCCTCCTTTTCAGCGAACGGCCGCCAGATCTCCTCGACGCTGCGGACTTGGACTGTCGGAGGCAGTTCGGGGAACCGGTCGCACAGACGCTTGATCGTGAAGTACTCCTCCATCGTCATCGTATTGAGTTGCCCCACGCTCTCCTCGAGAGGGTGGATGCCCGCGTGGTGGGGCGTCATCGCGTACGTCGGGCTCGTCTTGGGCTCATGGATGACGAGCGTGCCCGCCACGAGGTCGCCCAGCCTTTGAGACCTCTCGTTCATGAAGCAAGCGACGAACCCGGCGAAATAGAAGGTCGGGAGGAAGTCGGCTATTCTCATGAAGTTCCGGTAGACGGCGCCGCGCAGGGTGACCGGCGTGCCGTCGTGCGAGACGACCTTGATGTTCATAGCCGCCTTTCCAGGAGTCCGACCGTTCCAGAGCCATTCGAACACGATGAAGTAAAGGAACATCCAGGCGGAGATGAGGAATATCTCCATACCGGTAGCCAGTTCGAACGAGATGAGCGACAAGATCAATCCGACGAGCATGGCGATCCCGGTCGTGCTGGCGACGAGGATCACGATGTCGACGAGTTGGGCGACCAGCCGCGAACCGATGCTGGCGATAGGGAAGCTCACCGCCACCTTCTCTGGAGTCAGCACCGTGTACTGGTCGTTCACGGGGTAGATTCTATCATCACAAAGTAAGGATGCTCGTTCCCACCCGAAGGTTTTTGCTGTTGCTCGCGCTTGGAATCCTCCTGGCGGTGATCGGCATGGTGGTGCCTGGGTTCGAGATCATCGTGCTGCCGTACAACTTCGCGCTCTTCGCGTTGCTGGTTGGCACATGGATGGTTGCGCGCCGGTGGGACTTCATCAGCATAACACGCTCGACGACCCCGATCTTTTCCGTCAGGGTTCCAAACCAAGTGCGGCTCGACGTAGAAAACCTGAGCGAACTCCCGATGACGGTCGTGGTGCGGGATGCGCCGCCCGAGGACTCGCTCGCGACCCAGCACCAGTTCACACTGTCGCTTAGCGGCGGACAGGAGTCGTCGGTGAGTTACACCGTGACACCGCAGCACCGCGGCAACGACTCGTTTCGCGGCACGTACCTGCGCGTCCTTGCTCCGCTCGGCCTCGCCTGGGTCGACAAGTTCGTCCCGAACATGCAGAGGGCGCCGATCTACCCGAATGTGCGCGCGCTGGCCGAGTACGACCTGCTCAAACAGAAGGGCCACCTCAGCCTGATGGGCGTGCGGCGTTCGCGCATGAAGGGACTCGGGACGGAGTTCGAGTCGCTGCGCGAGTACAACGACGACGACTACCGCACGATCGACTGGAAGTCCACGGCGCGGCTCGGCAAACTCGTGGTCAAAAACTTCGAGGTCGAAAAGAACCAGGGCGTCATCGTCTGCATGGACGTCGGGCGCCACATGCTGAGCGAGGTCGCGGGCCGGCGCAAACTCGACTACGCGCTCGACGCTGCGCTCATGCTGATGCACGCCGCGGAAAAGATGGGCGACCAGATCGGCCTGTTGCTCTTTAGCGACACCGTCGGGAGATACATCGCGCCGAAGAAGGGGCGTGCCCAGGTGAGCGCGATCCTCGACACCGTTCACGGCGTCCACGCAGAACCGGTCGAGGCCGACTACATGGCCGCGTTCAGTTACCTCTCCTCGCGCTGGAAGAGGCGTTCGCTCGTCGTGGTCTTTACCGACCTAGAGAACGACGACCAGGCTGCAGAACTCAGCGCAGCACTTTCCAATCTGCGCAAGCGGCACCTCTTGATCGTCGTTCGCGTCGCCGACCCTCGCCTGCGCGAACTGATGAGCACGGAGATCGAAGAGCCGATGGACCTGTATCGCAGGTCGGCAGCACACTGGTACTTCCACGATAGAAAGAAGGCCGAGTCCCGCCTCTCGCTGGGCGGGATCCGAAGCATCGAAGCCGAGCCGCAGGACCTCTCGGCGGCGCTCGTTTCTGCATACCTTCGCGTGAAGGAACTCGCACTGATCTAAGTGGGTAGAGTGGCCAGACCAGGCATGAACGAATTCATCGCAGCGGCTCGTTCCCTTGGTGACCTCCTGCGCCGCTCGTGCGAAAAGTACGGCCCGCGCCCCGCTCTCATGTACCCGGCCAAAAAGGGTTTCGTGGCGCTGACCTACTCTGAACTGTGGTCTGAGGTGATGTCGTACGCGGCGTCCGTCGATGCGCTCGGGCTACAACGGGGTGACCGCGTGTGCCTACTGGGCGAAACGGGAAGAGAGTGGGCAGTCGTCGACTGGGCGTGCCAGTGCCTCGGTATCGTCACGGTTCCGATCTACCCGACCCTTCCAGCCGACCAGGCTCAGTACATCGCCGAGGACTGCGGCGCGAAGGTCGTGCTCTGCTCCAAAGAGCCGCACACAAAGAAGGTAGAGGGCGTGCGCGCGCTCGTCTGGGACGACGCGTTTCTTGCGCAGAAGTCTTCGCTGACGGAAGAGCAGGTGCTGCAGCGCATAGGGGAGATCGCACAAGAAGACCTTGCGACGATCATCTACACGAGCGGCACGACCGGCAACCCAAAAGGCGTGATGCTCACGCACGCAAACTTCATTTCGCTGAGCGCGTGCATCCAGAGCGGTTTCCCGGTCGACGAGAACGACAGGTTCTTCGTCTTCCTGCCGCTTGCGCACGTCTTTGCGCGTTACGTGGGTCACGCCCTGCCTGTCGCGATCGGTGCAAGTACGGTGTTCGCAGGCTCGGTCGCAAGCATCGCCGGCGACCTATTGAAGACCCACCCGACGATCGTGCTTTGTGTTCCACGGTTCCTGGAGGCGATGCGCGCGCGCGTCATAGACGGGATCGAGAAGTCGCCGATGTTGCGCAAGTGGCTCTTCTACTGGGCGCTCGACCAGGGGGTGAGGAAGTACCGCAAGAAGTCCGCTCCGTTCCACTCGCTCCTCGATGCGATCGTCGGTAAGAAACTGCGTGAGCGCATCGGCGGGAGCGTGAGGTACTTTGTCTCGGGCGGGGCCGCGCTACC
>DATLWQ010000366.1:0-3512 GCA_035576225.1 Fimbriimonadaceae bacterium
CGGCACCGGATGCTCGCTGCCGATCGGTGCGCTGGCTCGCAAGACGGACGAGGGATATTCGCTCATCGCTCGAGTCGTGAGCCCCGATGGCGAGACCTGCCTGGACACGCGCGTCGATTGGCGCGAAGGGGCCCCGGAGGACGCGGGGTTGCGGGCTGCAAAGATCCTGATCGACCAGGGCGCGATCGAACTCCTTGGAGCGGGGGTGCTGGACAGGTGAGACCGCTGGAAGGGAAGACCGTCGTCGTTACGCGGCCTGCTCACTCGGCAACGCAGTTCGTCGAGGCGCTCACTTCGCTAGGCGCGGTGGTCGACCTTCTGCCCGTGACATCGATCGCTCCTCCGGACGACGTCGCGCCTTTTGTCGACGCAGTCAAGGGGCTCGATGGCTTTGACTGGGTCGTGCTCACCAGCGTCAACGCGGTCGACGCGCTGTTGCGGGTGCTGCAGGAGAGCGCCGTGCCGTTGGCCGTTCTTCAGTCGCGCAAGATCGCCGCGATCGGACCGGCCACCGCGGCTGTGCTCCGCGAAAACGAGTGCCCTCCTGACGTCGTCCCGCAAGAGTACGTCGGGGAAGGGCTGATACGCGCGCTGCCGGACCTCGCGGGCAAGCGAGTGCTTCTCCCGCAGGCTGACAACGCCCGGCCGTTCCTGCGCGAGGCGCTACAAGAAGGCGGCGCGGTTCTCACTTGCGTCGACGCGTATTCGACGAAGACCGCAGACTTTGACATTCCCAGGGGCCCAGCGCCTGAGTACCTCACTTTGACGAGCGGGACCGGCGCGAAGACCGTGCTCGACGCCGCACGAAAGGCGTGCCGCGACGATTGGCTGAACGACACTGTTGCCGTCTGCATCGGGCCCGTCACGGCGCAGGCCGCAGTCGAGGCAGGCGCAAAGCGCGTCGAGGTCGCGAGCGACCACACGACGGTCGGCCTCGTCGCGAAGATCAAGGAACTGGAGGCGTCGCATGCCCGGGTTTGAGCGACTACGGCGACTGCGTCGCACGCAGAGCCTGAGGACTCTGTTCGAAGAGACAAGGGTGGAGCCGCGCAACCTGGTCTATCCCGTCTTTGTACGCGAAGGCATCTCGTCGCCGGAGCCGATCGCCGCGATGCCGGGCCAGTCGAGACATCCGGTTTCAGATTTGCCGGACATCGCCAAGCGTGCGCTGGATCTCGGCGTCCGGTCGTTCCTGATCTTTGGGATTCCGACGTCGAAGGGCCCCGGTGCAGAGTCGTCGTACGACGACAAGGGGGTCGTGCAGAGCGCAATATCTGTGCTCAAGAGCAAGGCGCCTGACCTCGTCGTGATGACCGACGTGTGCGTATGCGCCTACACCGACCATGGCCACTGTGGCGTCGTGGTGGAGGAGCAGGTCGACAACGATGCGACGCTCGAGATTCTCGCGAAGATGGCAGTGTCGCACGCGGCTGCCGGTGCCGACATCGTCGCGCCGTCTTCGATGATGGACGGGCAGGTCGCTGCGCTACGACAGGGCCTGGATTCGCACGGGTTCGCGCAGACCGCCGTTATGGGATATTCCGCGAAGTTCGCGTCGGCCTACTACGGCCCGTTCCGCGAGGCGGCGGACTCGGCGCCTTCGTTCGGCGACCGCGCTTCTTACCAGCACGACTTCCACAATGCGCGCCACGCTCTGCGCGAGATCGAAGAGGACATCGCCGAGGGCGCGGACGTCGTGATGGTCAAGCCTGGCCTTGCCTACATGGACATCGTCCGCGAGGCAAGAGAGATGTGCGACCTGCCGCTGGCCGTCTACAGCGTCAGCGGCGAGTACTCGATGTTCAAGGCTGCGGCGGAGAAGGGCCTTCTGGACGAACGAAAGGTCGTCACCGAGACGCTTACCGCCTTCCGGCGCGCGGGCGCAGACCTAATCATCACCTATTACGCTTTGGAGGCGTCTCATTGGCTGAACAACAACTGAACCTTTACGCAACATACAAGTACACCGACGCATACTTCGGCCTCGATGCCGCCAAGCGGACGTCCGTCCGCGAGAAGATCGCCAAGACCGTCACCGGCCTTGCGCAGGCGACGCACCTTTACAGTGTCTTTCCCGCACGGTGCGAGGGAGACTTTCTCGTTTGGAGCGCGCTGGTCGCCGAGGAGGACGGCGTCGCTGGCGAGTTCCTCACGAAGTACCAGGAGCAGATGGAGGACCTGCGCGCATACGCCCAGCCCGTCGAGAGCCTTTGGGGCTTTACGCGCCCTTCGATGTACGCGCGCGGCAAGACCGAGCAGGACATCGACCCGTTCGAAGGCGACCGCCGCACCTACTTCGTCATTTACCCGTTTAGCAAGACCAAGGACTGGTACGTGATGTCGATGGACGCGCGGCAGGGGATGATGAACGAGCACATCAAGAAGGGCAAGGAGTACCCCGACGTCCGACAGTTGCTGCTTTACTCGTTCGGGCTCCAGGACCACGAGTTCGTCGTCAGTTATGAGATGGACGAACTCGTCATGTTCAGTAAACTGGTCCAGGAACTCAGGGCGACGCAGGGCCGCCTCTACACGCTCCTCGACACGCCGATCATCACGGCGGTCCACCGGACTGTGGACCAGTTCGTCAGAAAATGACCACACAGACCTCACTTTCGGAAAGGCTGCTCGACCAGGCGGTGCGCGTCATGCCAGGCGGGGTGAACAGCCCCGTCCGGGCGTTCAAGTCGGTCGGCGGCAAGCCGCTCTACATCGACCGCGCAAGCGGAAGCCACATCTGGGACGCAGACGGCAACGAGTACATCGACTACGTCGCCTCGTGGGGCGCGATCATTACGGGCCACGCTGACCCGGAGATCGTTTCGGCGGTCTCTGCTGCGGCCGCGAAGGGAACAAGTTACGGAGCCCCGCACAAGGGCGAGATCGCGCTGGCAGAGGAGGTCGTCTCGCGCGTTCCCGGCATCGAGATGGTTCGCTTCGTCAACTCTGGGACCGAGGCGACGACCGCTGCGGTGCGCCTTGCACGCGCCGCGACCGGTCAAGACAAGATCATCAAGTTTGAGGGCAACTACCACGGCGCGGCCGACTGTCTGCTCGCCAAGGCCGGCTCGGGAGTCGCGACGTTCGGTCTGCCCGACAGCGCTGGCGTGCCGGAGGGTGCCGCCAAGACGACGATCACGGTTCCCTACAACGACCTAGGCGCAGTGCGCGCGGCGCTCGAATCGAACAAGGGCGAGACCGCCGCGGTCATCGTCGAGCCGGTGGCGGGCAACATGGGCTGTGTCCCTCCTGCCGAGGGATTTCTGCAAGGCTTGCGCACGCTCTGCGACGAGTTTGGGGTCTTGCTTATTGTCGACGAAGTCATGAGCGGGTTCCGTGTCGGACACGGCGGCGCGATCGAGCGCTTCGGCGTCCGTCCAGACATCGCGTGCTTCGGCAAGGTGATCGGCGGCGGGCTCCCCGTTGGCGCGTATGCGGGCAGCCGAGAAATCATGTCGCAGGTCGCTCCGGTCGGTCCCGTGTACCAGGCGGGAACGCTCTCCGGCAACCCG
>DATLWQ010000367.1:0-1722 GCA_035576225.1 Fimbriimonadaceae bacterium
CTTCGAGATGACCTCATAGTAGTCGTGCGTCAGTTCGGCAAGCCGGTCTTCGGGGCTCTCTCTCCGGAGTCGCTTGATCTCTTCTGCGCGCTCACGGTCCTTCGGACTAAGCCGCGACATCCTGTTGCCGTCGGTCTGCGCGTACGCCTCGGCAGAGAACCCGCCGCTGCACACCAAGATCACCTTGGCGACGAGGATTGGGTGCCGAGCAGCGGTCAGCAGCGCGAGCATCGCCCCCCAAGAGTGCCCGATGAGCACAACGGGCGGCTGGGCGTCATCTGAAATTGCCTGGGCCAGTTCGTCGATCTGCCCCTCGACCGTCACCGCCGACTGGTACGGTTCAAGCGCCCGTGGCAGCAGGTTCGCGATCCCGAGCGCCGAGCCCGGGGCGCCCGGCCCACCATGCACGACCACGCGCCTATAGGGCGGCTCACCGTGCCGACGTCCGTGCATGCGCCGAGTATGCGCTAAGCGAAATCGCCTACTCGCCCTTGCTGGGCTCGAGGATGAGCATTTCCGGTCCGTCGGGCCCCTTTTCTATCGGCGCATAGACGAGGTGCGTCTTCTGATCGACGCACACCGAATGTGCCCTCGGCGCCCGGAACTCGCCGAGGCGCTCCAGCCTTTCCCCGACAAGGCGGAACACGTCGATCTCTCCGCGCTCACAACCGACGTACAGCCGCTTCAACCCGCGGTCATAGGCCAGCACGTCGGGCCCGCCGCCGACCTCCAGGTTCTGTATAACCGTCATTTCGGGCATCTGTGCGACGAGCAGTCTGTCGTTTCCTTCACAAGAAACGAACGCGAGCCTGTCCTTCGCGTCGATCAAGAACCCATGTGGGTGGTCACTACCGGCTAGCGGGTGACGTGCAACGACCTTCATCGAAACAGGGTCGATCTCGACCATTTGGTTGCGCGTCTGCACCGCGACCCATACGTGCCCGCCCACCGAGTCAAAGTGCGTATTGCCCGCTTCGCCCTCCAAGGGGATCTTCGCCAGCACCTCGCCGGTCTTGGAGTCGATCGCGAGGTCGATTCTCCCTGACTCGTCCGAGACGAACACCCTGTGCTCGTCCGGCACGTAGGCGATCCCGTCAGGGAACCTCGCCCCAGAGACCTTGGTGAGCGTCTTTTGCGATCCGGAGTCCATCACCACGACCTCATGCGCACCGGCGGCAGATGCATAGACCTTGCCCTCCTGAGGTACGGCCAGCACGCCGGTCACCAATGGGAATTCAGGGAGGTCTGCAACGACCTTGCGGCGCTTCGTGTCGAAGACCACAAGCCTGCCCGCGCCCATGTGCGAGACGTAAAGCAGGCCCGAAGTCGAGTCGAGAGACTGGTAGTCGAACCGCGTCGCGCTGCCCGGTAATGGGACGCGGGCTACGACTGTAAGCGGCGCAGATGTCGCCAGTGCTGCAAGGAGCGCCGCGATCACGCGATCCCTCCCTTCGTAGAACGTCCTAGCGATCCGGACATGGTTCCAGTATAGGCGGGCCCCTCCCTTGCGGGAGGGGCCGGGTCGTTACGGCGTCTGGCCGTTGCTAGAACTGGCGCGGAGCATCTGAAGCAGTTGCATGCCCATCAGTCCGCTCAGCCCGAAAATCTCCATTGCAGAAGTCGGCACTGATTGGTCGATTCTTGCCAGCGCTCAGAGCCCGAAGACTTGCCCCTGGTGTACGACGTCCTTCGCGCCATAGGCGGGATTGGTGTGGTTGAGGT
>DATLWQ010000368.1:0-3892 GCA_035576225.1 Fimbriimonadaceae bacterium
CAGTGGATCGTCCGCCGCGTCGTCGGCCTGCTCCTGATAGCCCGCATGGCGGAACAGCGAGTTGTCGTCGATCGAGACCTTTGCGTCGGCGGCGATTAGTTTGCCGTCGGCGGTAAGAGCGACGGGGTTCACTTCGACGAGGTCAGCATCGCTTTCCAGATACGTCCTTACGAGACCCTTGATCATGCCGACCATCTGCCTCTGCGCGGCGGCAGGGATGTTCGCCCGCTTGATCGCGTCGCGCACCGCGTAGTCGTCGAGCCCCCACGCCGGGTCGACGTGAAGCCGCACGATCGCCTCAGGCTTCGTTTTCGCGACCTCCTCGATTTCCATTCCACCCTCTTTGCTGATCATCACGACCACCTTCTGCTCGGCCCGGTCGAGCAAGACCGAAAGGTAGTACTCCTCGGCGATATCGATCTGCTGGCCGACGAACACGAGTTCGACGACCAGGCCGGAAGGGTTCTGCACCGAGACCAGCCTCTTGCCTATCAGTTCCTTGGTGAACGCGGCTGCGTCGTCTGCGTTGTCGAAGAGTTTCACGCCTCCCGCCTTTCCGCGCCCTCCCATCAGCACCTGAGCCTTCACGACGACCTTCCCACCGAGGTCGTTGGCGATCTTCCTCGCCTCTTCGGGATCGCTGGTCACCGCCCCTTTGGGGACGGGCACGCCGAACTTCTCAAACAACTCCTTGCTCTGGTACTCGTGCAGTTTCATGCCGCAACATCATACCGGGCGTTCCCTCCCCCTTGGGGGAGGGCTAGGGAGGGGGTCACACTCGATCGTCTTAGAGTCTTGCTCGAACGACAGTCACTATAGAGCTTTCACAGGCACGTAGATGTCTGTGATGAGTTCGTCCTCAGGCACCTCGTTGCAGTTGTTGACGTAGACCTCGAACGGCGGGCCGTTGTCATCCATCTTGAGCCGCGGAATCTCTTCCGAGTACACCTTCATCCACGAGTCTCCCAGTCCCGCGTAGGAGCCCATGTGCCGGTAAACGACGTACTGGCCGCCAGCAACCTCGAACGCCTCGACTCCGGGCACGCCCGGGTCGAATCCTTCGGGAACGATGATGCAGGCCTTGGACCGGAGGTCTTCCACCGGGGTCTGGCTCGGGTCGTTGAAGTAGATCCCTAGCGACCCCTGGATCGGCCACCCGCCCGGCCCGGCCATCCCAAAGATCTCTCCAAACTTCGCCCCGATCTGGTCATAGGCACCCTTGTGCTCGATGCCGACAACGGCGATCGGCTCGATAGTCTTCAGTTCGGCGTTCGCCATGGCCAGATTCTATAGCAAATCGCCGCGCATCGTCACAAATTCGTGCGACGGCACAAAGCCGTGTCGTCCGTAGAAAGCAGTCAGCACCGTCCAGTCGATGATGGTCCTTCGCGCCCCCTGGTCGCGAAGGGAACAGAGCGCCGCCGACAAAAGTGCGTCCCCAAGCCCTTGCCCGCGTAGCGACTTCGAGACCCCGATCGGTCCGAGCGCCCCCCACATCGGACCGAGGTCGGCAGACCACACCGCTCCCGCCCTTCGCACGGCGTCGCCGTCCAACTGAGTCATCGCAAACCCTTCGCACGCGCCATCCAAGAACAACCCGTACACGTGCGACGGGTCTTCCGAGAACTTCTCCATCACGTCGTCCTTCCAACGGCCAGGAAACTCGCGCTCAAAGAACGTGCGTAGGTCTTCTTCATCCGACCCACGGCAGGAGCGCGCCTTCGAGTGCGGCTCGCAGGGCGGCTCGTAGTCGACCAAGTCGCGCTCGACGTCATAGACGGGATCGCCCACGACCGAAAACCCACACTTCTCCAAGAATGCCTTCACGGTCGAGCAGTCCGTCGGGCAGCCTGGGAAGAAGTGGCGCCGATCTCCGCCGAACTGCCATGTCTCAAAACCGTTCGCGACCAGCGACGCACGGACTTCATCGACGACCTCGAACGCGGTGTCTAGTTCCAAGCATCCGATCGCGCTCACATGTGCGTGCTCTTTCTTTTCCGCGCTCTTCTTGACGAACGCGAACGAGTCGTCACGCACAAAAGAAATTTCAGGAAGATACTGCGCGCAACGCACGGTGTTCGTCGCTATCAGGTCTGCGTCGACGCGGTACTTCTCCGGATAGAACTTGGCCCAGATATCGACAGCGTCCACGTTCCCCCTAGGGAGCAGACGCGTGCAAAGCGTCAATGCGTCGCCACACTTCGTTCAACCGGTCCACGCACTTCGCTCCCGGCCCGCGCGCGAGGTTGTCCAGCGAATAGTTGCCCAGGATCATCTCAAACCCGCAGCCGTGAAATCCTCCGACACCTTCCAGCGCCCTCTGCGCCTGCTCGCTCAGTGCGCGGTAGGCGCTCGTGAGCCGAGACCGCAAGACGCGGTACTGTTGCTCCATCGTAGCCGTGGTCCCATAGCGCCCGGCCTCACCGATCAGCGCGCACATCGCGTGGACGTCGGCCAAAAAGTCTTGGGTCTCCGAATGCTCTTCGTCGATCCAAACGACGTTCACTTGTCCCCACCCGCCTTCTCGACGTAGTTGATGCGCAGGTCCCGCACCAGGTTCTGTACCCTCCGCCTGTCCGCGTCGTCGTCCAGCGCGGGCTCGAGGAATCCGGCCAGGGACGCAGACACGTCGACCGCGACCTTCGCCTGAGCCATGTCCTTCACGATCTTTCCCGTGGCAAGGTCGGGGTGGAGCCCCATTTTTTGCCACGCGATGGAAGAGAAGAAGTCCAGCATGCTCGCGAGCGCCTCATAGACGTCGATCGGCTTTTCGCTGGAGGATTGTCCGCTGTCAGGTTCCGCCATACCCAAGATTCGGGACGGACCAGCGGCGGAATTGTGTGCAGGAATCTAGTCGGCGCTGCCAGATCGCAGGAACCAGTCAGGCTTGACCTGGTCCTGCGTCACGGTCCGGATGTTGCCGTCGGCGAACACCACGATCGCCCGGCCCTCCGACGTGACCTCGTCTTTGCCCTCGACGACCTTGCGCCGTCCGAAGTGCCGGAAGTCCATGTTCGGGTCTCCGTACCAGAACTCCGGCGGGTCCACAAATCCAAAATCGTACGTCGCGCCGTCGCCGTCCGGAAGCCACGGCGCGTTGTAGAAACTCGTCGTCGTATAGATCAGCGTGGTCGAAGGCGACGCGAGTTCGCTGGAGTGGGCAGCGTTTCGGCAGTTCGGCCAAGCGCCGTAGTCGCGCCGGATGTGGAAGTCGGATCCGATGTACCCGTAGTTGTAGCCAAAGCCAGACATGTCGCCGATGTACGGCTCTGCGATCAGAGTCGAGTCCTTCAAAGTTGTGTTTCCACGATACGGGCCGAGAATGCCCTGGTTGGCGTCCCAGTCCGTCTGCCCGACCTGCATGCCGAACCACGTCTGCCAGTGCCCGTACTCGGTGGTGTACATCGCCAGAGGGAAAGTGTCGTCGTTGTCCGCCAGATACAGCGTCGTCGACATGGAGAGTTGGCTCAGACCGCGTGCCGCACCCGACTGCTTGACGGCGGACTTGACAGAATGAACCACGGGCGCCATCATCGAGATCAAGATCGCGATGATGGTCACGACGACCATCAGTTCAATAAGGGTGAAAGCCCGCCCTGTCTTCCCTCGAATACCAGCCACCATACTTATTGTTCCTTATTGTTGGACGATCTGAAGGCCAGATTTTGTCCACTTCTCCAGTTCTGATCCTTGTTATATCTTAGCGAGCTGCTCTTCAACCTCGCCCACGGCCTTACCCAGAGCCTTCAAAAGGCCCCGGCACGCCTCCAGCGCGTCCCCCGAGTAGGGCCAGGCTCCCCGCCCCTGGACGATGCTGGCACGAGGGCTCAGCGAACTGAAGATACTGACCGCGCGCGGATGGCTCGCCTTGCCCGTTCCGACTTCGAACGCT
>DATLWQ010000369.1:0-5899 GCA_035576225.1 Fimbriimonadaceae bacterium
GACTTGGCACAGGGTGACGCTCGTCCCGAAGGGCGGCTTCTTGACGAGCGCGTGGGCTGGCCCTGCCGGAACCCTGCAGGTGAAGGTCGCCGCGAAGGACGAGGTCGAGACCGCACTCAAGCCCGGACAAAAGTCTGCGTATAGGATCGTCAGGAAAGACATTCGCCTGGGGCCGCAGACCAAGCCCGGCGCGGAGGTGGGGACAGTGACGGTCGCGGACGTGGACGGGTTTGAGGCGACGGTGCCAGTCGTGGCGCTCACGGGAGTCGACGACACGTCCTCTTCTAAGGCGCCGATCGTGACCTACGGACTCGCCATCGCGCTGATCTCCGGTGCGTGGTACGTGCGTCGCCGGGTCAAGCAGGCCCTATGAGCGACGACGGACGGATGCGGCTGCACCGCTACATAGCGCAGTGCGGCGTTTGTAGTCGCCGCAAGGCCGAAGAACTGATCGCCGAGGGCCGCGTCTCCGTCAACGGGACGCAGATCGTGCAGCAGGGCACTAAAGTCGGGCCGGGCGACGTGGTCGAGGTCGACGGTCAGAGGATCGCGCAAGAGACGCACTTATACCTCGTGATGTACAAGCCAAAAGGCGTGCTGACAGCAATGTCGGACGAACGTGGGCGGCAGACGGTCGCCGACCTGCTTCCAAATTTGGAGGCGGCGGTGAAACCGGTCGGACGCCTCGACAAGGATACTGACGGACTTCTTCTGTTTACGAACGACGGCGACCTCGCGAAGCGACTGACGCACCCGAGCCACAGCATCGAGAAGGTCTACGAGGCCGAGGTGCGGGGGCGAGTCGAGGAGAACGCCCTCGAGCGGCTGCGCAAGGGCGTGACGATCGAGCGGAGACGAACGAGGCCCGCTGAGGCGGACATTGTCACACGCGGTGTGAGGAGCACGCGTCTTCGAATCGTGCTGCGCGAAGGTTGGAAGCGCCAGGTGCGACTGATGTGCGAGACTGTCGGGCACCCGGTGATCGAACTGCGTAGGGTGCAGTTCGGGCCGCTTAGATTAAAGGGGATGAGACCGGGCGAGTGCCGAATGCTCGGAAAGGCAGAGATCGAGAGGCTGAAGAAGGATAGCCTCTCCCCCAAGTGACCAAAGGTTCCGCGTTGCTCTATATAGTGCCCCTGCGCCATTACTGATTATCGGTCGGCCCCTGACAATCTTTAGGGGGTCCGGTATCCTCAGATGGCCAGCGCAATGCCGAACAGACTCTCGAGAGAGACCTCGCCCTACCTTCTCCAGCATAAGGACGACCCGGTCGACTGGTACCCATGGTCCGATGCGGCGTTCGACGAGGCGCGAACAAGCGACAAGCCCGTCTTCCTGAGCATCGGCTACAGTTCCTGCCACTGGTGCCACGTCATGGCGCACGAGTCTTTCCAGGACGAGGAGACAGCGGCGGCTCTCAATCGATATTTCGTGAGCATCAAGGTGGACCGTGAGGAGATGCCGGACGTCGACGACGCGTACATGACGGCGGTGCAACTCGCGACTGGCCACGGCGGTTGGCCGATCAGCGTCTTCATGACGCCGGACAAGAAACCGTTCTACGCGGGGACGTACTTCCCTCGCGACTCGCGCGGCGATTTCCCTGGTTTCCGAACGCTGGTCACCAGCCTGGGGCAGTCGTGGGAGTCGCAGAAGGGCGAAATGGCCGAGGCGGCTAGCAAGTTCAGTGCGACGCTGGCCGCCTATCTGACTCAGGCGGCCGGGCCGTTGCAGCCGTCGCTGGGTCTCGACTTGATCGACGCCTCGGTCGCGGCGCTGCACCAGGAGTTCGACTTCGAAAAGGGCGGTTTTGGCGTGCGGCCAAAGTTCCCGCCGCACGCGACGGTCCGCTATCTCATCGAGTACGCGGCGAAGCGGCACCTGTTGAGCGGCGGGGACGAACCGCAGGCGACCTCGCTCTCGGAGCAGGCGGGGCACATGGCGCTGATGACGCTTGAGGAGATGGCGCTGGGGGGGATCCACGACCACGTCGGCGGCGGCTTCCACCGATACTCGACGGACGAACTCTGGCGGCTTCCGCACTTCGAGAAGATGGTGACGGACAACGCCCAGATGGTCGAACTTTACATGCGCGCCGCCGAGTCGACCGGCGATGCACGTTTGAAAGCGATGTTCGAGCGGGTGGCCGAGCGCGCCGCGGAGTGGCTGCTTTCGATGAGGTCCGACGACGGACTGTTCTACACGGCGTTGGACGCGGACAGCGAAGGCGAGGAGGGGCTCTTCTATACGTGGACTGTGGACGAGGTCGCCGAGGTGCTCGGTGATCGGGCAGAGACTTTTTGTCAGGCGTTCGGCGTTGACAAGGACGGCAATTTTGTTGACGAAGCGACAGGCGGCCGGAGCGGACGCAACGTGCTGTACCTTGACCAGGATGTAGAGGGCCACTTCGATGACGATCTAGCGGAACTCGCTGATGCTCGGAGCAAGCGCGTGCCGCCGATGACTGACGACAAAGCGATCGCGGCGGTCAACGCGCTCGTGATCGGCGCGTTTGCAAAGTCGGGCCGTGTTGAGGAAGCGGCAAAGTGCGCGGACGTGTGGGTGGAGCGCGGGGTCCCACACCAGATCACGAAGGGCGAGGCGAAGGGTGCGGGGTTCTTGGACGACCACGTCTATCTTGCGAACGCCTTGATGGACCTCTTTGACGCGACGGAGGACCACAAGTGGCGAGGCGCTGCAATTGAGACGATGAGGAAGGCGGACTCGCTGTTCCGAGACGGTGATCGCTACTACTTCACGAGCACAGAGCACGAGGTGCTATTTGGGAGGTCGGTGCCCGCGCTCGACTTCTCTGTGCCAAGCGCGCTTGCAGACGCGGCGCGCGCGAAGTTCCGGCTAGGAGAGTTTGACGACGCGCGCGCGGTCCTGCTGGCGAGTGCGGGATGGATGCAGCGGACGGCGCGAGCGGCGCACGGACTGATGCTCGCGCTGTTCGAGGACTTAGTGGCGTTTCCCAAAGCCGACCGCTCGATCACGATCGAGAAGCGAGAAGTCGGGCTGCGTCTGGAGCCAAGCGAGGCGACCGTGGACAACGAGGGATGGGCGACGATCAACCTTGTTCTGGAAATCCCGGAAGGGATGCACGTCAACTCGAACGACCCGACGGCGAAGTGGCTGACGCCGCTCTCGCTGCACGTCGAGGGCGTCTTTGGCGAGGCGTCGTTCCCTACCGCGGACGGCGAGGTGTACCGCGGCACGACCGTGGTGCCGGTGCGACTGAAGCCGAAGAACAAGAGCGCGGAGTTCCAGTTGAGAGTGCGATATCAACCGTGCACCGAGAGCGAGTGCCTGCTTCCACAGGAGGCCCTGCTGTCCGGTACCGTGCTCGTACCCTGATGTAAACTCCGGGCCATGAAGGTGCTCGTCGCCGACAAACTCGAAAAGTCCGCCCTCGACGGCCTTGCGGCGCTCGGGTGCGAAGTCGTCTCGAACCCCGAACTGGCCGATCAGGCGTTGCACGACGCGCTGACGGAGACCGGCGCGGAGGCGCTGGTCGTGCGGTCGACGAAGGTGCCGCGCGAAGTGATGCAAGGATCCAAACTGAGGCTGATCGTGCGCGCGGGAGCCGGTTACAACACGATCGACGTGGACGCGGCGACGGAGCAGGGCATCTACGTCACAAACTGTCCTGGAAAGAACTCGATCGCCGTCGCGGAACTGGCGTTCGGACTGATGCTCTCGCTCGACCGGTTCATCCCGGACAACGTCTCCAGTTTGCGCGCGCACAAGTGGAACAAGAAGGGCTTTGGCAAGGGTAAGGGGCTCTACGGAAAGACGCTTGGCATCATCGGGTTTGGGAGCATCGGCAACGAGGTGGCCGTGCGCGCCAAGGCGTTCGGCATGGACGTCATCGTGTTCAGCCTGGGCTTTAGCGACAAAGATGCTGCGGCACACGGCGTCAAGAACGCGGCAAGTCTGCACGAAATCGCCAAGAACTGCGACATCGTGACGGTCCACGTCGCATTGACGCCCGAGACGAAGGGCATGATCGACGCAAGTTTCTTCGGAGCAATGAGACCGGGCGCGTTCTTCATCAACACAAGCCGCGGTGAGGTCGTGGTGCAAAGCGATCTTGTGGAGGCGGTGAAGTCGGGACACATCGTCGCGGGGCTAGACGTCTTCGACGGCGAACCTGCAGCGACGGACTCTGAATACAACGGAGAACTCTGCTCATTGGAGGGCGTCTACGTGACGCACCACATCGGCGCGAGCACTGAGCAGGCGCAGGAGGCCGTCGCCGAGGAGACCGTACGGATCGTGAAGGACTTCATCGCGACAGGCACGCCGCCAAACGCTGTGAACGAGCCGGCTGCGAGGGTCTAGCCGAAGTTGTAGCGGCGTGGTACGCGCGACATAAGGCGCGCTACGATCTCGTGCGTGATGGTCCCTGCGGCCTGTGCCAGATCGTCCGCCGAGGTCTTTTCTCCGATCAGGGTCACGACCTCGCCGAGATCCGCGTTGGGGACGTCGGTGACGTCGATCAGCAACTGGTCCATGCAGACCGCGCCGAGCACTGGGACGACGACGCCACAGACTGTCACGTGCGCCTTGTTGCTGGCGGAGCGCGGGTAGCCGTCGCCGTAGCCCGCGCCGACTGTGGCGATCCTGCTCGGGCGCTCAGTGACGTAGATCGAGCCGTAACTGAGCGGCGTACCGGCCAGGACCTCGCGCATCGCGGTGATGCGCGCCATCCATTTCATAACTGGCTCGCAGCCTATCTTGCGTGAGGCCTCTCCGAAGCCGTAGGCGATCATGCCGACGCGCACGAGGTTGTGCCGTGCGGACGGGTAACTGACTGTGCCCCAACTGTTCGCGGCCTGGATCCATTGAAACTCGATCCCTTCCCTCTTGCAGTCGGCGATGGCCCGGTCGAAGCGCTGCTCTTGTTGCTTCGTCGCGTCTGGGTCGGTGCCGGACGCAGAAAAGTGCTGAGAGATTCCGACGAGGTCGACGTTCGGCAGCGCTTTGATCTGTTTCGCGATCTCTGGAGCCTCCGACGGCTTGGCTCCGAAGCGCGCCAGTCCTGTGTCGATCTTGAGATGGATGCGGGCACGGCGCTCGGGGGTCGCTGCGCGGCTGAGCGCCTGCGCCGTGGAGACGCGCTCGACGACTATGTCGAAACTGTAGAAGACGGCCTGCTCCGCCTCGACCTCCAGGATGGGTGAGAGGACGAGCACGGGGCCGTCGATCCCGCTATCGCGGACGGCGATCCCCTCCTGGACAGTGGCGACGGCGATCCAGTCCGCGCCGTTGCGGACTGCGTAGCGACTGACGGGGATGAGGCCGTGGCCGTAGGCGTCCGCTTTGGAGACGAGGGCTATTGCGACGCCGTCGCCGACGACTCCGCGGACCTTGGCCAAATTGGCACCAAGGGTGGGCAAATCGATTTCGGCCCAGGTCCGAGGATAGGGATCCACGCTGCAAATTCTGACGCACGACCGGTGCATATCGGCGCAAAGGGGTGACTTGTTGATAACCTTTTGGTCAGAATCCTATACATGAAGAGACAAGACCAGATACGCAGGGCCGCGTACGACATCCTCGGAGAGAAGGGCCTTGAAGAACTTCACGCCAGGACGGTGGCGAAAGAGATCGGGATCAACCATGCGACCGTCCACTACTACTTCCCGCACCGCGAAGACCTGTTGATCGCCGTCGCGGAATATGCGTTGCACCAGTTGATTCGGGACCGGCTCCAGATCCAGCAGGGGGCGAACACTCCGCGCGAGAGGCTGGAGGCTGAGATCGCGCTGGCAGAGGCTTATTGCCGTCCTCAGAGCAGGTTTGTGAAGGTGCTGAGCGGTCTGTACGTCGCAGGAGTCTCGTCTTCAGCCGTGCGACAGAAACTCGCGCTGATCTGGGAAGAGTGGCGCTCCAC
>DATLWQ010000370.1:0-12316 GCA_035576225.1 Fimbriimonadaceae bacterium
CCGCGATCTGCTTGCCGATCGCGCGGTACGGAGCCAGCGCCTTTTCGCCCTCGGCCATGTCGCCGCAGTACATCGCGGCAAGCACCAGGATGTCCGTGCCGTGCACGTCCTCTGGCAGGAACGGCAGCGGCGGAGCCTTGCGCGCAACCATCCAGACGGTCGTCTTGTCGTCAGCCTTCTTCGCCAGTTCTCGGTACTGCTTGATCACGTCGGCAGCCTGCGCGAACGGATACACGATCAGCCCGGAGAGCACTTCGGGCCCGACCGGGTGCAGTCGGAACACGAACGAAGTAACGACGCCAAAGTTGCCGCCGCCGCCGCGGATCGCCCAGAAGAGGTCCGGGTTCTCCGTCTCCGAGGCCGTGACGACCTCGCCCTGCGCCGTGACCACTTGGGCCGAGACTAGGTTGTCGATCGTCAGTCCGTGCGAGCGGCTGATCCAGCCGAACCCGCCGCCCAGGGTCAGTCCGGCGATGCCCGTGGTCGAGTTGATCCCGACCGGAAGCGCCAGGCCGTGCGCCTGCGTCGCCGCGTCGACGTCTGCGAGCGTCGCGCCCGGGCCGCTGACCGCGGTCCGCTTTCCAGCGTCGACCGTCACCGTCTTCATCGGCGAAAGGTCGATCAGCATGCCGCCGTCGCAAAGCGCCTTGCCTGCGATGTTGTGGCCGCCCCCGCGCACGGAGGCATAGAGCCCGTTCGCCTGCGCGAACTTCACCGCCGCCACGACGTCCTGCGTGCTCTGGCACTCCACGATCAGCGCGGGCTTTTTGTCGATCATTGCGTTCCAGATGGAACGCGCCTCGTCATAGCCGGCGGTGCCGGCGGATAGTAGTCTCCCTGATACTTGCGATGCCAAGCCTTCGAGTTTGGAGCCGTCGATCGTCGATGACCGACCCTCAAGGTTCTCCACAGTGAGTGAGTTCATACTGTCCGTCCTGCCGCCGACCCAGTGGCCGGCTAGCGCTAAACGCCGTGAGCATAGCAGATTGACCGTTGTGTCAGTTCCGGGATCGAACCGGTTCGCGCGCGGAGAACATCCATAATGTAGACATGTCCGACCTGTACGCCCTCTTCAAACTCCACAAGATCGACAGGGCGCTGTACGGCCTCCAGCAGGAGGCGGCGGCTCTCGACGTCGGAAGAGCGGAGGCCAAGATGCTCAAGGCGCTCGCTACTGAGTACGAGGACATTGGCGGCAAGGCGAGCGCTCTTACCAAGGAGATCAAGGACAGGGAGTTCGAGCAGAAGTCGATCGAGCAGAAGATCGAGGGCATACAGAAGAAGCTCTACGACGGCAGCATCGTCTCTCCCAAAGAGATCGAGAACTACGAAAAGGAGGTCGAGATGCTCAAGGAGATGGGCGAGAAGAACGACGGACGCCTGCTGGAACTGTACGAACTCGCTCCGCCCGTCGTCGAACAGGCAAAGAAGATCAAGGATCGAATTGACGCCGTGCAGGCGCAAAAGGACGAGCGAAGGCGGCAGGCCCAAGAGAGGCACACCGCGATCAAAGCGGAGTTCGAAAGCCTGCGGGCCTCCCGCCCCGACGCGGCGCGCGCAATCGACCGCGACCTCTACGAGAGGTACGAGGAGGTCAGAAAGCACACGGGCAGCACGGCCATGGCCGAGGTCACCGAGCAAGGCACCTGCGAGAACTGTGGAATGTCGGTGCCGCCAAAACAGGTCCAACTTCTCAACGAGGACCGCCTGACGTTTTGCGAGGGCTGCCACCGCATCCTCTTCAAGGTCCTGCAGGAGGCCAACCCATAAGGCTCCTGCCACTGCTCCTCCTGGCGATGCTCGCCGGGTGCGCGAAGTTCCCACCGACGGCCTCGACCAACTTCACCAAAAGGTTGGTGATTAGCATGACCGTCGACGGCAAACTGCGCAGCGGTCTGGAGCAGGGCGGCAACGGTCTTCCTTACGTGTACATCATCGCCCTGCGGCTCTCAACAGACGCAAACCCGACCGACACCGGGCCGATCCCGGTCGTCGTGCCCGGAGGCAACGGCTTCGTCGCGGGCAACGCGACCCACTACATCCTGTGGAACCCGCTCGCGTCGCCGCAGTTCCAGATCTGGCAGTTCACCGATTCCACGCTCCAGTCCTCCTTCCAGACCGGCGTCCCCATCAACTACACGCAGGTACAGCAGGGCGACAAGACGATGCAGTTCGAGATCGACCTCAGCCAGTTGGTCCCCGCCGCCGACGTGCCGACCATCAAGAGCATCCAGATCAACTTCCTCACGATGAACAACACGAACACCAGCGGAGGCGGCAGGCTGTGGGACGCCCTCGGCGACGAGAACATCCCGAGCGAGATCAACCGCTACTTCACGTTCCAACTCAATTTCGCGAACACCTTTACCAACGCGAACACCGGTGGGTTCGAGCCCCAGGGCGACGTCATCGACCCCGACCTCGATATCGTAGACTGGTCAGTCGAGGTCCGCCTCCCCTGATGCCGCGCGTCTCCATCCTCCTCACTTGCTACAACCACCTGGAGCACCTCAAGGTGGCGATGGACTGCATCAGGGCGCAGACCTACAAGGACTACGACATCATCGCGCTCGACGACGGCTCGACCGACGGCACGCGCGAGTGGCTAACGGAACTCAAGCACAACGAGCCCGACCTGCCGCTCAAACTCTTCTTCAACGACGAGAACCTCGGCACATACGGCACGCTGAACAAGGGCATCGACGTCTCCACGGGCGAGCTCATCGCCGAGTTCAACGACGACGACGTGTGGGCGCCCACCAAACTGGAAAAGCAGGTCGCCATGATGGATTCCGACCCGCGCATCGGGCTCGTGCACACGGCTGGCTATTTCATCGATGGAGAAGGAAACGAACTCCGCGTCAACCCCCTCGGATTCGAGTGGCCCAAGACCGGCACCGGCGACGTCCTGTTGGAACTCATCCCCTACAACAAGATCATCGCCAGTTCAGTCCTCGTGCGCCGCGATTGCTTCGATAAGGTCGGCAAGTTCAACACCGAGTACTTCGGCTCCGGCGACTGGGAGATGTGGTACCGAATCGCAGAGCAGTACCACGTCGGCCACATCGACGAGCCGCTGACGCTCTACCGCGTCCACGCGGGAAGCGCGAGCCACTTCAAGGACAAGGTCGCCGACGACGACCGCCGGATCCGCGAGTGGATGCTGCCGCGCATGTCGACCTACTTCGACCGCGGCTGGGACAACGCCGCCCTGCGCAGGATGATCGCGCACCAGTGGGCGTGCATCGGCTCCATGCGCGTCTGGACTGGCAGCCCCAGGGAGGGCAGACAGGCGTACGTCGAGTCGCTCAAGGTGATGCCCTGGCGGTTCAAGAGCGTGCTGCGCTACTTCGCCTCGTTCCTGCCGAACAAAGTCTTCAAGTCACTCAACTAGCGCTTCCTGCCGACTGCGCCCATATCCGGCGAAGAACGCGATCCAGCCCCCCAGCGTCACGACCCCTACCAGGGCCTTGAAAGGTGCCGGTATGCGCGGGTCGAAACTGAAGAACCCCTCGATCGGAGCGGCCATCAAGGTCATCACCACGCTGAGCATGACAAGCACGAACGCGTCCTTGCCCGCTATCCTCAGAGCCTCGGCCCTCGTCCTGCGGCCCGGAAAAATGAGCGCCCAAGCGAGCACGAAAGCACCCGCCCCGGACATGAAGATCCCACCGATCTCCGTGACCCCGTGCGGCACGATCGAGACGACCAGATAGCCCAGTTTTCCCACGCCGGCCATCTCGTGGCCGAGCGCACCGAGCAGCGAGCCGTTCTGCCAGATCAGGTACGACGAGTAAGTGCCGAACGAGAGCACGCTGATCGCGTGCACGACGATCGAGACCCTCGGGTTGTTACTCGCGTAGAAGAACGTCGCCAGCGAACTCTCTCCCTCTGTGCGCGGGTCGAACTCCCCACTCTTCCACTTCTCGAAGTTCTGCCGCATCGCCGGATCCTGCGGGATGTAGAACTGCCGGAAGTCGTCGGAGTAGGAGAGTAGGCCGCTCGTCGTGACCATCGCCGCGAAAAAGATGCCGATCGCCAGGAACACCGCCTTGTGACGGCGCCTTACCGTGTCGGCCGCAGCATAGAGAGAGTCCTGGAAGCGCTTCGCCCACGGCTTGTACGGCTCCCGGTAGAGTTGCGAATAGGCCCGCCCGACGATCGCGTTCAGATACTCCACTACGGCATCGTTGCTGGAGCGGGTCATCAGGAAGGCCAGGTCGGCCGAGGTCTGGCGGTACAGGCGGACGAACTCCTCCAGTTCGTCGTCATGCAAGCGCTTGAAAGAGTGCCCCGCCTTGGCAGTCAGTTCCTCGAGCCGCCTCCAGGCGGGCCCGCGCTGACTCAGGATCGACTCTTCGGTCATCGGCTTTCCTTCTCTTCTATTGTCCCACGTACGGACTGGGGAAATAACTGGTTGCCCCCTAGAACCTTACCAGCCTTAAAGACGTATGATTGAATAGGGCTCGTCTTGGTGCGCTTGCGGTCGTCTATGGCATAGATCGTGCGCTCTTTTCCTGGTACGGGCTCGTCGGGTCGCCAACGGGTCCAGGTTCTCGCGATGCGGAGGGAATTCGAACACGAAGAAGTAGTTCCGAGTTACCTTGGAAGACTTACGAAAGCACCACTCCTGACTCCCCAGGAGGAGGTGGAACTGACCCGCGCCGCCCGCAGGGGCGACGCCGAGGCGCGCGACCGCCTGATCGAGTCGAACATGCGCCTCGTCATCAACATCGCCAAGAACTACAAGAACCGGGCGATCCCCCTCGAGGACCTCATCCAGGACGGCGCCATCGGACTGATGCACGCGGTCGAGCGCTTCGACCCGACCCTCGGTTACCGCTTCTCCACCTACGCCACCCACTGGATCCGCCAGGCGATAGGCCGCGCGATCGACAACAAGGCCAAGACGATCCGCCTCCCCGCACACGTCTCCCAGGCCCTGCGCAAGATCGAGAAGGCCAAGGCCAAGGTCTTCCGTGAGAGCGGAAGGGAGGCGACACCCGACCAGATCGCACATGAGCTCGGCATCTGCACCAAGAGGCTCGAGACCCTCATGCAGGCTTCGCAGGACCTCCTCAGCCTCGACATGGGCGTGGGCGAGCGCGAGAACACCGCCCTCGGCAGCCTGATCCAGGACGACACCGCGCAGGACCCCGAGTCCGCAGTGCTCGACTCGGAGATGATCGACGAGGTCAACGAGGTCATGCGCGAACTCAGCGACCGCGAGCGCAGGGTGCTCATGTACAGGTTCAAACTCGCCGACCCGAGTCCGGGCTGCTCCTTCCGCGACGAACTGTCGGCGGAGTTCCAGGTCTCACGAGAGCGCGTCCGCCAGATCGAGGCCCAGGCGATCCGGAAACTGAGGCAGATCGCACTCAAGAGGAAGCTCCGGGAACTATTGAGCTGAAGCCGGCTCGCCCATAATCCAGGGGCCACTTGATCGATCTCTTCCTCAACCTCGACAAGCACCTGCACGACGTCATCCTCCATTACGGGCCGTGGACGTACGGCATTCTGTTCCTTGTCATCTTCTGCGAGACCGGCCTCGTCATCACGCCCTTCCTCCCGGGCGACTCCCTGCTCTTCGCCGCAGGAATGTTCGCCAACCCAGAAAAGGGTGCGTTCAACGTCTTCCTGCTGGTCGGCCTGCTCGCTGCGGCCTCCGTCCTCGGCGACAACACCAACTTCTGGATCGGGCGCGCCCTGGGCCGCCGCCTCTTCTCCAAAGAGGACTCGCGGTTCTTCAAGCGCTCCTACCTCGTCAAGACCAGGGAGTTCTACGACAGGCACGGCACGAAGACCGTCATCATCGGGCGCTTCGTGCCCATCGTGCGCACCTTCGCCCCCTTCGTGGCAGGCATGGACGCCATGGAGTACGACCGCTTCCTCCCCGCCTCGCTGATCGGGGCGCTGACCTGGGTGGGCCTGTGCACGGCCAGCGGCTACTTCTTCGGCCGCATACCCTGGGTCCAGCAGAACTTCTCCATCGCCATCATGGGGGTCATCGCCCTGTCCCTCGTGGGCATCTTCGTCGAGTTCGTCAGGTCCCATCGCAGGAAGCGGGCAGAGCGGGCCAAGTCCGAATCCTGATACACTCGTACCTTGCTTTCTAAGCCTGTGGACGAGAACATGGACATCAACAAGATCATGGAGGTGCTCCCGCACAGGTTCCCTATGCTGCTGGTGGACCGCATCCTCAGCGTCAGCGCCGACAAGTGCCAGGGGATCAAGAACGTCACGATCAACGAGGCCTACTTCCAGGGCCACTACCCAGGCATGCCGATCATGCCCGGAGTACTGATCCTCGAGTCGATGGCCCAGACCGGCGCGGTCATCCTCCTGGCCAATGAGGCCTATGCAGGAATGATCCCCGTCATCGGGGCGATTGAGAACGTCAAGTATAAGAGGCCCGTCGTTCCTGGCGACCAACTCCTGATCGACGTCGAACTGCTGTGGCTGAGGAACAGCATCGGCAAGATCTCGGCGACGGCGAAGGTCGAAGGAGACCTCGCGGCCCAGATGGAAATGACATTCAAACTGCTCCCCGGAAAGTAGGCGTTGGCGAACTTCCACCCAACGTCCGTCGTTGACAAAGGCGCCGAGATCGCGCAAGGCGTCCAGATCGGCCCGTTCTGCTACGTCGAGGGGGGTGTGACGCTGGGCGAGGGCTGCGTGCTGGATTCGCACGTCACCATCAAGTGCGGGACGACCTGTGGAGCACGGAACTTCTTCGGTCAGGGAGCGATCATCGGGGGAGACCCGCAAGACCGCAAATGGAAGGGCGAGCCGACCTTCCTCAAGATCGGCGACGACAACCACATCCGCGAGTACGTCACCATCCACCGCGCGACCAACGAGGGCGCGGCGACCATCGTCGGGGACCGCAACTTCCTGATGGCCTACACCCACCTCGGCCACAACACCGTCGTGCGCAGCGACGTCACCATGGCCAACAGCGTCGGCGTCAGCGGCCACTGCACCATCGAGGACTTCGTCACCATCGGTGGCATGACCGGCCTCCACCAGTTCGTGCGCATCGGCCGCCTCGCGATGGTGGGCGGCATGAGCCGAATCGTGCGCGACGTCCCGCCGTTCATGCTCGTCGAGGGCTCGACCGAACAGCGCGTGCACGACATCAACGCCGTCGGCCTGCGCCGCACAGGCATTACACAGAGCGGGAGGCTCGCGCTCCACAAGGCCTGCAAACTCCTCTTCAAGTCGCAACTGGGCCTCACCAAGGCGATCGAGATCGTCAGGCGCGAGGTGCCGTCGACGCCCGAGGTCGAGGAACTCATCGGCTTCATGGAGCGCCTCTTCCACGGCAAGAACGGCCGCGGCGACCAGAGATGAGGGTCTTTTTCAGCGCAGGGGAGGCCTCGGGCGACGCCTACGCAGCACAGATCCTCCAAAGGCTCCAGCCAGAGCCGCTCCAACCGATCCTCGCCGAACTCGCCGCCTTCAAGCACGACGAGGGCATCGACTCGCCCGCCCGGTTGGAGGCCGCGCTCCGCGCTTCGCACCGCGGGCTCAGCCGCGCCGCCGAGGAGCACATGATCCAGTTCTATGCGGAGTTCCAACGTCAGTTCGGGGTCGACGTACCGCCAGGGCTCGGCCACCGCGAGACGATCGAGTTCATCCACGCGCACCTGCTCCAAGCAAGCGACCGTGCCCTCCTGCACGCGCAGGGCGTCGGTGGTGGGCGCTTAGAGGACGCAGGCGCCGAGATCGTCGCGGACTCTTCGCGCTGGGGTGCGGTCGGAATCATCGAGTCGATCAAGGTCTCACCGCGCGTGATCGCCGGATACTACGCGGCCAAGCGCGCAATGCGCACAGGCCGTCCTGGTCTTTTCGTTCCGATCGACTTCGGGTTCATGAACATCAAACTTGCCCGCTATGCAAAGCGCAAGGGCTGGAAGGTGCTCTACTTCATCCCGCCCGGATCTTGGCGCAAGACCAAGCAGGGCGCCGACCTGCCCGCCGTCACCGACGCGATCGTCACGCCGTTCCCCTGGAGCGCAAAAATCCTGAATGAAATGGGCGCTAACGCGCACTACTTCGGCCATCCGCTCAAAGAGATGGTCGGCACAGTCCCAGACGCAGAAGTGCGAACGGGCATCGCGGTCCTGCCAGGCAGCAGAGGGCACGAGATCGAACAGAACGTGCCCGTCATCGCGCAGGCGATCGAGCTGCTCCCCGGCCCCGTGCGGATCGCCGTCGCTCCCAACGCCGACGAACGGGAGATCGAGCATGCATGGCTGAAATGGTCCGACCACACGCCGATCCTCTCGCGAGAGACGTACAGCGTGCTCAAGTCCTCGCGCGCGGCGGTCGTGTGCAGCGGGACCGCGACGCTGGAGGCGGCGCTCTGCGGTTGCCCGTGCGTGGTCGTCTACCGCGGCAACAAGGTGATGGAGTTCGAGTACCGCCTGCGCAGGCCGAAGTTCGACTACATCAGCCTCCCAAACATCCTGCTCGACCGGCCGCTCCTCAAGGAACTCATCCAGTGGGACGCGACGGTACCAGCGATCCGCGACGAGGCCACCGCCCTGCTCGCCGAGGGCCCCCGGCGCGAAGAGGTGCTGGTGGGCTTCCGTGAGATCTACGATTCGCTCGGCCCGACAGACTGTCTAGAGCGCACCGCCGCGCTTGCTAGATCGATGCTCGACTGACGGCGGCAAAGCCGGGCTACTCTTCGATCAGATACTCGGCGAGCAGCAACGCCGTGTCGCGAAGCGCGTCCGAGTGCGTGCGCTCGTAGCCGTGGCTGGTGTCCACTCCAGGGCCAATCAGCGCGACTTGCGCCGCTCCGCCCGAGTGCCAGTACGCAGTCCCGTCGGAACTGTAGCTGCGGTACACGTCAGGCTTCAGGTCGATCCCCGCGCCCTCTGCAGCCCGTCGCAGGCGGTCGCTGAGTTCCTTGCTGTACGGTCCCCCAGCGTCCTTGAGGCAGATCGAGCAGTGGAACTCGTCGCCGTTCTGGCCCTTCCCTACGCACGCCATATCCAAAACAGTCATCTCGCTGAGGTCGGAAGGCAGCCCGTCCATCCCGCCGTGCCCGACCTCCTCGAAGTTGCTGACGAGAAAGTAAGTATCGCGCGAGGGCTTCGCTTTCGCGTCCTTCAGAGCCTTGAGCGCGGCCAGCGCGCACGCCACACAGGCCTTGTCGTCGAGGAATCGCGACCGCACGAACCCTGAGCCGCTCTTTTCGAACTTCACGTCGAAGTACACGTAGTCGCCCACGTCGATCCCCAGCAGGCGGGTCTCCTCCGCCGAAGTCGTCCTCTCATCCAGCCTCACCTCCAGCGAGTCCGCGTCGCGCTTGGCAGTCCGCGCGTCCGGGTTCACGTGCGCCGCCCCGTTGGTCAGCACGATCGATCCCCTGACCTTCTGCCCCGACCGCGTGGAGACGGTGACCCCCTCGCTCTCCACCGTCGGCCAGTTCACACCGTTCAGCGCCGTCATCTTGAGCCTTCCGCTCGACTTGATCTCGCTCACCATCGCGCCCAAAGTGTCGACGTGCGCCGTCACGCCCCGAGGCCGCTCGCTCTTGGTGCCGGGAACCTTGGCCACCAGCGCGCCCTTCGTCGTCTTCGTCGCGTGCACCCCCAGGCTCTCGAGCTCCTGCGAGACGAGGGCGATCGCCCACTCCGTGTCGCCGGTAGGGCTGGGCGTGTTGAGCAGGTCTTCCAGCACCGTCAAGAGGTAGTCGAGGTCGATCTCGAACCGAGGCATGCCGGGATTTTAGCCCCTCGGCGCATCTCGGGTCGCCTGGAACCCGTAGCACTTGTTGAGATGGCAGAGACGAAAAAGACCAAATCGGCTGGAGGCGGCAAGAAGGCCTCGGCGTCCGCCAGTGCCAAGAAGGACCAGAAGACCGAGGAGAAGCAGGTCAAGTCCGAAGACCTCCTGGACGAGATCAAGAAGATCGTCCACGAGGGCAACGTACGAAGGGTCATCGTGCGCAGCAAGGAAGGGCGCGAACTCGTCAACTTCCCCCTCACCGCCGGCATCCTCGGCGTCATGTTCCTGCCCCTCTTCGCAGCCGTGGCCGCCATCGTTGGACTGGCCAAAGAGTTCACCGTCGTCATCGAGCGCCACGACGACTGAGCCCAGTGATCAGCGCAAATCGCTCGTTGGCTTCATAATCTGAACCTGCCGATGCCCAACGACAGGCCCAAGAACGTCAGGATCGTCACCCTCGGCTGCGCCAAGAACGAGGTGGACAGCGAGGAGATCGCCGGCGTCTTGCGCGGCCAAGGCTACAGCGTCGACGGCACCGATGAGGCACAGATCACGGTCATCAACACCTGTGGCTTCCTTGAGTCCGCAAAAAGAGAGTCGATCGACGCGATCAAGAAGGCGGTCGCCGAAAAGGGCGACGGCAGGGTCATCGTCGCGGGCTGCCTCGCGCAACGCCTGGGCACAGAACTAGCGCGCCTCGCTCCGGGCGCCGACGCCTACGTCGGCGTCGGCCAGATGGCGCGCTTCGGCGACATCGCCAAGACAGTCTTCGAGCGGGACGAAGCCATGGTCGATGTCAAACCGCCCCAGCACCTGTGGGCCGACGTGCCGACCCGAGCACGCACCGGCAAGCCATGGAGCGCGTACCTCAAGGTCAGCGAGGGCTGCGACCACCGCTGTACGTTCTGCACGATCCCGTCCTTCCGTGGGCCGCACGCCAGCAAGCCGATCGAACGGATCATCAAAGAAGCGCACCACCTCGCGGCTACGGGCGCGAAGGAACTGAACCTCATCGCTCAGGACGTGACGCAATATGGCTACGACCTCTACGGCTCGTTCACGCTCCCAAAACTGCTCAAAAAACTCAACACGGTCGACGCAATCGACTGGGTCAGGCTGCTCTACTTCTATCCCAACCGCCTGACCGACGAGGTGATCGAGGCGATGGCGACCTGCAAGAAGGTGGTCGAATACATCGACATCCCGCTGCAGCACACGCACCCCGACGCCCTGCGCCGAATGAAAAGACCGTGGGACGGCGAGCGCTACCTGCGCCTCTTTGAAAAGATCCGCGCAACGATCCCCGACGTCGCGATCAGGACGACCTTCATCGTCGGCTTTCCAGGCGAGACCGACACCGAGTTCCGCCATATGGTGGACTTCGTCAAAGAGGCTCGGCTCGACCGCGTCGGCGCGTTCCTCTTTAGCCGCGAGCCCGGCACATCCGCGCACGACATGCCCGACCAAGTGCCGCTCAAGACCAAACAAGACCGCTACGACAGGCTCATGCGCGTGCAGCAGTCGGTCTCGCTCGAAAAGAACAAGGCGTGGGAGGGCCGCTCGCTTCGCGTGCTCGTCGACGAGTCGAAGGACGGCTGGATCGCGGGCCGCTCCTTCCGCGACGCGCCCGAGATCGACGGCTGGGTCTATGCGAAAGGCGTCGCGACGCCAGGCTCTTTCGTCAAGGTCGCCGTGACCGAAGGCACCGAGCACGACCTGTATGGTCATCTAAAAGGAGAAGAGCCGCCCAAACGCCGGGTCGCTCCGATACGAATGGCAAGCGCAAGACAACCCAGTTAAGGCCCCTTTAATAGTCGATGAACTGACCCACCTTGCGTTTCGCTGTCAACGCGCATACGCACGTATCGGCCAGCAACTTCAACTAACTTGAGAGGAAATCACTTTCCTTCGGAAACAATAAGGGTGAGCAGACCTTTGCCTTAGCAGGTGTGTATACTCCGCGCATGTCGTTTAGGGACCTTAAGTGGGCGCTGTTGATCGCAGTTTGCATGCTATCGCCTTTCGCGCTTCCGCAACAAGCGCCGTCGCAGCAGGAAGTTAAAAAGTGGTCGGGTGACGCAGACCAGTTGATCAAACAAGGAAATGCCGCGCTCAGCAAGATCGCTCCGGCAATTGAAGTGGCGCAAAAGGTTGGGAAGATCGAGAAGGTCGACTCCGACTCGCTCAAGGCTCTCATCGAGTTCCAGGGGCTGAATACGGATGTACTCAAAGGTGACCTTGATCTGTTGCACGGGCAGAAGGGCGACGGGTCTGACTCACTGCACTCAAGTATCGAGAAGTTACTGAAAGATAAAGTAGCAACAAACCCCGATGCTTCGAGCGATGTTAAGACGTACATAGAGCGACTCTCCGCGCTTGATGAGCGCGCGCAAGGCGCCGACAAGGATCTGGCCAGTGCCAATGGGGGGCTAAAGTCTTTCTATGCCGATGCGAAGACGACGACCAACTACCTGACTGTGGCGAAAGACGAAAAAGACCCCTTCAGCAAGCTCCCAGGCTTCGCAGATTCGGTTGAGCGTCTCCCGCTTCTCAAACACGCCTACGATGCATC
>DATLWQ010000371.1:0-8163 GCA_035576225.1 Fimbriimonadaceae bacterium
ACGTTGATCAAACGGAGGCGAGTAGGGTTGTGGCGTTGATGGCGAACCTTAATGCGACCTCCGACATCGTTCAAGCGGCCCCCTTAATGTAGTTAGAAACGACTTCGATTTCAGCGACGCTGTTTGCGTTCCGCGTTCGAATGACAGGTGGCTGTGGATCTTCAGGAAGCCACGCTCATACTCGCCACCGTATCGTTAGTGAGAGCCGCGCATGTCGTCGGCGATCGAGAGCGTCTCGTCGAGCGAGCGGTTGGCGATCACCATATATCCGAACTGCGAGTCCGTCCACGAGACGCACGAAAGCCCGTTCAGCGTCCCACCGAAGAAGTCTCGGCTGCCGGGGATGCGCTGGAAGTTCTCGAAGTTGTCCACCCCTTTGACGATGTAGAGCGACATCGGTCCGGTGATGTCTGCCAGATCGACCTTCATGACCGGGCGGTTCTCGATTTTGCCGACTGAGACGTGCGTCACCGCCAAAAGCGGCTGAATGTCGGGCATGTCTGCGCCCAACCTCTCTCGCGCGATCTCATCGATCTTCTTGCTGGAGTCTATGTCCTGCTGCTGGCTGAAAGGCGTGTCACTGACGAGCCCCGCCAGTTCCTGGTTGGAGAGCGTCCCAGCCTTTCCACGGTTGAGCACGCCGGCTACAACGATGACACCCAGCAGGATGGCCGCGATGCCCCAACTGAACCTGCCGACGATCGACTCGACCCGCTTGTCACCGGTCACCGCGTCGATCTCGTCGAGTCTCGCGACCGACGCCTTCCAGGCCTCCGAGGAGTCGTAGGTAGCGGTCTTGGTGCGCAGGGTCTGACGGATCTGGACTGCCCAGGCGTGCTCGGCCCTGGCCCTAGGGTCGTCCTGGATCAGACGCTCGACCTCAGCCTTCTCGGCGGGGTCGAGTTCGCCGTCGGCGTAGGCGTGTACCTTCTCAAGCCAGTCAGTCATTCGTCGTTCCGTGTTTAAGATAACCACGCTCGAGGGCATATGATTCCAAGAGGCCCCGCAAAATTGCCCTACCGCGCGCAAGTCGGGACCTTACGGTCCCTACGGGGACGTCAGTAGCCTCGGCGACCTCGTCGTAACTCATCCCCTCGATGTCGCTCAAGATCACCGCAGTGCGGAAAACATCAGGTACTTCTGCCAGGGCCCGCTCCACCTCCCCAGGCAGCATCTCGTCGAAGACTAGCCTCTCAGGAGACTGTTCGGCGGGCGCGATCGGCTCGGCTGCGTCCTCCTCGCTCAGGCTGCTCGCCGTGCCCGTTCGCTGGATCTTCCTGTACCTATTGATATAAAGGTTGGTCAGGATGCGCAGCATCCACGCCTTGAAGTTCCGTCCGTCGAAGCGGTCGAACGCCTCGTAGGCGCGGACGAGCGCCTCTTGAGAAAGATCGCTGGCGTCCTCTGTGTTCCTGGTGAGGCGGATGGCCGTACCGTATAGCGAAGGGAATACCTCCTCGGCCATACGCTCGAACCGGTCCCTCTTGGGGTCGCTCTTTCCGAGCCGCATCGACGACGTCAGTCTACCTGCGACCTCTCTACTCCGCCGAACCTACGAACCACCAGACTGGAACGTGCCCGACGGTAACATCCACCCATGCTTCTGGCGGCGATGGCGCTGGCTCTCGCGGTCGTTCAGACTCCGGTGAAGAAGGTGCTCGTTATCGGCATCGACGGCTGTCGTCCTGACGCGCTGATCGCCGCGAAGACCCCCAACATCGATTCCCTCGTCGCCGACGGAGCCTGGTCGATCGCCAAGGCGGACCCGATCACCGTCTCCGGCCCGTGCTGGAGTTCGATCCTGTGCGGAGTGTGGGACGATAAGCACGGCGTCAAGGACAACGGCTTCGCCGGGAGCGACTACAAGGACTATCCCGATTTCCTAACTCTCCTAAAGCGGCACAGACCAAACCTGCGGACGGTCGCAATCACCGCCTGGAAGCCGATCATCGACAACGTTATTAAGAGCGCGGACTACAAAGGGCCCTTGGAGCCCGGTGACGACGCGGTCGTGCAGCAGGCTCTCTACGAACTCGATCGAAACAGCCCTGACGTCATGTTCCTACACTTCGACGACGTCGACCACGCGGGACACACCTACGGCTTCGACCCGAAGAACGAAGACTATTTAGCGAGCATAGAGGCGACCGACGAACGCATTGGTGCCGTGCTGGATGGTGTGCGTCAACGCGCGACCTACGAAACGGAGGACTGGCTCATAATCGTCGTTTCCGACCACGGTGGCTCCGGCACCAGCCACGGACAGAACATCCCCGAACACGTCAACGTCCCATTCATCGTCAGCGGCCGTGACGCCGCCGCCTTCACGATCGTTCCTGACCAGACCGACGTCGCACCCACCGTGTTCGCATTTCTTGGAATCAAGCCCGGGCCCGAAGTCGATTGGGACGGCGTCCCCGTCGGACTCAAAGGGATCGACAGCAAGGCTCTGGAGCAGGCGAGCGAAGATGGCACCGTCAAGTTCGGCGCCAAGGATGACTTCTTCATCGGCGCTACGGACGTGCCGCTCTCGGTTCGCACTGAAGGTGCGGAGATCAGGACGACGACAGATGGTTCGGTGCCCGGCCCACACTCGCCCGCCGTGCAATCGGTGCATGTGGAAGATGGCGCGGTCACCATCCGCGCACGGGCGTTCATGGGAGGCCAGCCCGTCGGCCCGTCGTCGATGCGAACTTTCAGGTCACAAAAGGCGCTCTACGACAGCACCGAAGGATCGTTCAGCGCTGGCCTGCTATACCGCGTGCTAGAGGGCAAGTTCACAAGCGTAGACGGTTTGGATTTCACGCGCTCGACCCGCGGCGGCATCGCTGCTACGCCGACGCCCAACGCTGCGGGGTCGGCCGAAGACTTCGCAATAGAGTTCACAGGACTCGTCAACGCAAATCAAGACGGCGTCTACGACTTTGCGCTCTATTCAGACGACGGTGCTCGCCTCTGGATCGACGGCGCGCTCGTCGTAGACCACGACGGCCTCCACTCGGCCTCTGCGGCAGTGGGCCCCGTCGGCCTCAAGAAAGGATGGCACCGCTTGCGCATCGTCTACTTCCAGGCTGGCGGCGACATGGCGCTTCGTCTAGCCATGGGCATGCGCGGCACTGTACTGCAGACTGTGCCCGTCGCCGGGTTTGCCCACGCAGGCTAGGTGAAGATACTCTTAGCCGTCTCCCAAAGGCCGTACTGGTGCAGGTGGCCCTCGCAGAACACGACCATCCCGTCGACGCCGGACTGCTCGACAGTTTCGACGAGCCGCTCGAACTTTTCGTGCGGCCAATACTCCTTCGGCGGGTCTTCCGCAAACACGCGCAACTCCGTCGCAAACCCCGCGGGCGCACCCTCGACGACGTCGAAGAAATCGCTGCGCCTGTGCGATAGGTACCGCTGCGCGTCGCGCAGGTCATAGCCGCCACCGAGCCCGATCCACTTTGCGACCGTATCGCTCAGGTCTGGATCCACCTTCGACAAACGCGATGAGATGCAGTGATAAAAGCCGGTCGCGTTCTTCCTGTCGCCGATTTCTGCCGCCAGAGCCAGCGCCTTCAGCGGCAGTTCCTCTTCCCAGAACATGAAGTTGATCGCCGCTCCGGGGTAGTACTCCCTAAAGTTGCGCGCCCACACCTTCTGGTCATCGATCGTCTCGGCGAGCAGCACCAGATAGTCGTCGAACGAGCCGGGGAAGTGGTCGCGATAGTCCATCGGCATCGCCACATCGACATACTGCGCATGCCTGCGCCAGTCCTGCCCGATGAACCGCCCGCTGTGGATCGGGTTCTTGAACACGGCGGCAGAGATCTTCATCCCTGGGCGCACATCGCGCACGGCCGCTGCGCACTCCCGCACGAACTCGTTGATCCAGTTGATGCGGTACTCGTAGAAGAAGTAGTCGAGGTCTCTGCGGCCGTCCTCGAAGAAACGGCCTTCGAGCAAGAAGTCCGACTTCTCCTGCCTCGACATATCGCTCCAGTCGCCAGGAAGCACGCGCGGGCTCGGCTCCCAGTGAGCCTCCAAGTATTCACGGTCGTACATAGGGTGCTCGAACGCTCTCTCCGGCATCGCGTCAGTAACCAACCGCGCCCAGCGCGGAATCTCGTCGAGGCACGAATCGCAAAAGCAGTACTGATCGGGAGCAAGGTCGCCCGGATAGCGCACGTAGTCGTGGTGGACGGCGTCAAAGTCGTAACGCTCGGCGAACTCCCGATACATCGGCACGAGCCACTGGTCGGTGTAGCCGGGCCTCTGTGCCGGGCACATCCATCGAAACGGGAACTTGTTTCCACGCAGGACCTCGGCGTCGGTCGGTTCTCCGTTTCGGTCGCGCATGGCCCACTCCGGGTGCGGATGGTCGGGCGAGTCCATGAAGTCGATGAACCACGCGTGGACCTCCACGTCGCGCTTTCGGCATGACTCGAGCAGGTACTTGGGAAGGTCGAACCGCTCGTATCCCTCCGCGATCCGTTCGGGAAACTTCTCGCTCGGCCACGTGACGCGGCCGTGTCCTTGTTTGAGGTTCGGCAGGATCAGGTTGAATCCCGCGTCGTGCATCCGCTCGACGTACTCGTCGACGGACTGCGGCGTCTTGCCAGCCTCGCTTGCGCCGCACCACAGGCCCCTGGTCTTCAACTTTCCCACGCGCAGAGTTTAGCGGGTGCCTGCCAACCTAGTGCCGATAGGCTTCCGCTGGGACATCTACGAAGTCACCCGAAACGCCCGCCATCGAAAGCGACAGCGCCGAACCGCCGGTCTTGTTGAAGTAGTCCACGCGAACACTGTGCGCACCCTTGGCGAGCGCCACGGCACCCGTCTTAGCAGAGGGACTGTGCAGACCGTCGTTGTCCACCACGAGTTCGCCGTCGATCCACAGTTGTGAGCCGTCGTCGGAGGTCAGTTCAAACCTGTACACCCCGGTCGCAGTTACGGCGATCGTCCCTTCCAACCGCAGCCCCGTGTACTCGGGGAACCTGTCCTGCCCCAGCGCGACCGTCGGGATCGTCCCCGTCTCCTTCGCTGTCATCGTCGAGAAGTCCGGCATCGTGTCCCAGTCCCCTTCGAACACAGATCGCAGAAGTCCCTTGCCCTTGCCCGCCTTCGTCGCAGGGTGCGGTTCGACCTTCTCCACCCGCTTTTCAGCGACGTCGCTCACTGCGCGTCCCTTGTGGAACGCACGTGCCTTGAACACGCCCGTCGCAGACATCGTCACCGGCCCCTCGTAAAGCGGGGAAGAGCCGGTCGGATCGCTTCCGTCAGTCGTGTAGCGGACTTCCAGCGCGTCAGAGACGCCGCTGATCGTCAGTGAGACCGAGTCGACGAAGATGTCCGCGGCCGTCTCGATAGTCGGCGCCTTGTAGACGATCGGCTTGGTGGGCAGTTCCAGCACCACCACCGTCGCGTCCTCGTCCTTCATCGTCTTTGGCACGCTGATCACGATGTCGTTTCCACTTCGCTTTGCGTCGAGTTGCTTTCCGCCGTCCAGCATCCAAGCCTTGGAGTTTTCATTGCCCACCAGCGGCACCACCAGCCGTCCGTCAATCGGCCAGTCGAAGACGCTCAGGTACAGCCGCCACTTTCCGTCCACCTGCTTCGCGGTGCACCGTCCCCAGGGCAGCGCTCCGAGAGGCGACGCTTGCGTCCCATAGATCGCCTCGCTGTTCTTGCCCATCCACCGCGCGTAGTTCTTCAAGATCGCCACGGCCTCCGGCGGGAACGTCCCGTCCGGCCGCGGCCCGACGTTGAGCAGATAGTTGCCGCCCTTGCTGGCGATGTCGATCAGGTTGCGCACCAGTTCTCTCGGCGTCTTGTAGGTGTCGCGCTTGTTGTATCCCCAGTGCCGCCCCATCGTCATGCACGTCTCCCAATCGAGGTTGGGGATGCCCTCCGGCGGGATGTACTGCTCGGGCGTGCCGAAGTCGCCGATCTTCTCCTTGTTCGCGTCCTCCATCCCCGCTCGCCCGACCGTCACGCGGTTGTTGACGATGATGTTCGGCTGCAGCCGCCGGCAAAGGTGATAAAGGTCTTCGCCGTACTTGGCGTTCCACGTCGATTCCCACTCTCCGTCGAACCACATCACCCCGATGTCGCCGTAGTTAGTGAGAAGTTCGGTCACCTGGTCGTGCAGGTACTTGACGTAGCGGTCGAAGTCCGCGCCCTCGGCGCTACGGTCCTCCCAGGGCCTGCGCGGCAAATAGTCCGGGTTGTGCCAGTCCATGATCGAGTGGTACCAGCAGATCTTGATCCCCGCCTTGTGGCACGCGTCCGCCATCGCCTTCATGATGTCTCGGTGGTACGGCGTCGCCATCACGTCGTAGTCGCTCACCTTGCTGTCGAAGAGCGCAAACCCGTCGTGGTGCTTCGTGGTGATGACGATGTACTTCATCCCCGCGTCCTTCGCCATCTTCACCCACGCGTCGGCGTCGAACTTAGTCGGGTTGAACTCGTCCTTGTACTTCTCGTACTGCTGCACGGGGATGTGCGCGTTGTTCATGATCCACTCCCCGTAGTCGGTCTTTCCGCCGTACTCGCCGGCAGGGATCGCATAGAGCCCCCAATGGATGAAGAGCCCGAACCGTGCCTCTCGCCACCAGTCTAAACGAGAGTCCTGCTGGGGCGCCGCCTGAGAAGAAGTCAACATTGCCGCAAGTAAGAGCCCAGAGGAGAGCATGATACGGGCCATTTTACGCGGATCGGGGCCGATCGTGGCTCTTGGGGCCGAACCCGGCATCCTTGCCGGGCACATCTGCGACAGTAGGCGTCCAAATCAGGAATGAGATGATCCAAGCCGCGCCCGTTCCGTGCCTGCTCGTACTTGAGCCACCGCACGGCGTCCAGCCGAACGTCTACGTTATCCAAAACCCGCACTCCACCCCGTTAGAGTACTTCGGCTACGCCCGGGTTCCAATGTCGTTAGCCGCATTGTCGGGCTCGCGTACAGCACGAAGACCCCCTCCCTTTCTCGGGGGAGGGGATTGGCTCCGAATCAACTACGGATTGACGCGTCCAGGGCCCAAGAGCGGGCAGGAGAAGTACCCGTCGGTCGAGTCCATCTCGTTGTTGCCGTTCAGGTCGACCCACCAGCGCCCGCCGACGTACCCTTGGTCACCGGGGCCGAACTCCGTCTGGAGCCCGGTCGGGCCATCCATCTCCAACTTCTGGAATGGACCGTGGATCGGCAGGTTGTTGCTGATCACGATCGAGTCGTAGAACAGCCCTTGGCCGGTCACGAATACGACAGGGCCCGATCCGCGGCCGTCCGAAAAACCGGAGGTCGCGGCAGCGAGTGCTGCGATGGCGAATAGTGCTTTGGTAATGAGTTTCATGTTTTCCTCGTAGCGAGAGAGTGGCGGCCCATGACTGCTGCCTTAGTCGCAGCACGCCGCGCCTCGTCACAAGAAACTCAAAAAGACTCAGCGCTCGTCAGACGAAGCGTCCTTCAGGGCCCTGCGGATCCTCTCCTTCGCATCATCGGGGATTCCTGAAACTCCAGGCTCGACGGCGACCTTCGGCGCAGCCTCGCGCAAGAACTGGAGTTGTCGAACAAACCGCTTGCACGACTTGCATGTCAGGTTGTGCAGGCGAAGCGCGGTGCGCTCAGTCCGCGTGAGGTCCCGATCCATCGAGTCCGACAGCAGGCGGGCCGACTCGTCGCACGTGAGCCGTAGCACGAACCATATCGTCTGCCAAAAGTTCCGTTTCATCTGTCCATGAATTTCGTCGAATCGAACCAGTGCTTCTGAAGGCACTTCCGCAACAGCATCCTCGCTCGATAGAGCCTCGTCGAGAGGTTAGTCGTTGTTATACCGAGGGTGTCACAGACTTCGTCATAGGAAAGGCCCTCTACCTCCCGCAAAATGAACGCCTCGGCGAAATCGTCAGGCAGTTGCCCCACGCAGTCCTGGAACTGGTCTCGGAAAAGGCCCGCCTCCATCGCCTTCTCCGGGTTGCTCCAAATGTCGGGGAGTTCGGCGAACTGTCGCTTCTCGTCGAAGTCCGGCTCCGTGAACTCCTCGCGCTTCGCGACTCTCGCGCGCAGGACGTCCGCGATCTTGTTTCGTAGGATGCCGAAGAGCCAGGTTCTTTCCTGCGAACGGCCTTCAAAGTCCTTGGCGTTTCGCAGGGCACCGAGCAACGCCTCCTGCACCACGTCCTCGGCTT
>DATLWQ010000372.1:0-10227 GCA_035576225.1 Fimbriimonadaceae bacterium
TTCGGGGACGATCGAGGTTGCCGCGCCGGGCACCCCGATCTTGTTGGCCAGCGCGCTGACGAAGTTCATCATCTCGCTGGCGCGCAAGGGCACCCTGTGGTCGGCGATCGCACCGATGGTCGTCGGCGCGGACTCCACGGCATAGACGCGGTTCATCTCCGTCGCGCCACCGCCGAGGTCGCGGCCGGCCATGATGTCCTTCTGATAGGAGACCGCGCCGGGAGCCTCCATCATCACGTCGCTGTCGACCGAGACAAGAACCTTGGCTTCACGGAACCTATAGATCGTATCGCGCGGCTCACCGAACGCGAGGACGGCGCCGTTTGCGAGGTTGCGCCTGGCCGCTGCGTCGTACTGCACCCAGCGCGCCTGCGGATACTTCTTTAGGAACTCCGCCTTGAGCGCGCGCATCGACGGAGAACCGACAGTCTGGGTCAGGATCGCGACGCCCTTTCCGCCGTTGGGTGCCAGTTCCTCCAGCTTTGCGCGGGCCGCCGTGAGGAAGCGGTCCCACGACTCGGGCTCGCCGCGGCGCATGACCATCTTGAGGCGGTCCGGGTCGTACATGTCCAGCACCCGCGCCTGGGTCCGCGCATCGAGCGCGCCCCTGCTGGCCGGGTGGTTCGGATTGCCGTCAAGTTTGATCGGCCGTCCGTCGTCGGTCTTGACCTTGAGGCCTGTGGCGTAGCCGCCGAGGGTCGAAATCGAGGAGTAGTAGACGGGGACGCCCGGGAGCCTGTCCTCGGGCCCTTGGACAAAGGGGACGATGCGCCCTTCGGGCAGGTAGCGACAGCCGGCGCTGCTGAGCCCTGCGAGCATCAGCCCGGCGCCCATGACTTTGAGGAAGCCGCGACGGTCCATCTCGAGCAGCGACTTGCGCTCGGGGAACTCGTCCTCCACCCAGCGCTGGAACTCTGGCGTATCGGCCAGTTGCTCCAGGCACTTCCAATAGCGGCGGCCCGACTTGCCCTTGAGCGCCTCGCTCATCTTCGCGACGCTCTTTTCTTTGCTGTTCAACGAGGTCTCTTCTCTCACAAATCTCCTACCTGTGGCAAACGTAGCAATCGGTCAACTGCGACTTGTTGATCTGCCTGGTCTCCATCAGGCTTTCTCCCAGTTCCTGGTGCGCCTTGTCCTTCGGGATCTTCTTAAAGTGTCCCTCTGCGATCTCGTACTCGTAGCCTGTGAGTTTCTCCCCGGCCATGAGTTTCTTGTAGAGTTCGAACACTTGTTGGCGCGGCGACTCGTCGGCGTTCCACTCGTACATGAAGTCCGCTGGATCCCTGTGGCACTCCAGGCACCAACTCATGTGGAAAGTCTGGCCCTTCTCCGTGATCGTCATCTGCTGGATCGGGCCGTGGCACGTGTTGCAGTTGATGCCCCGGTTGATGTGGATGCTGTGGTCGAAGTAGACGAAGTCCGGGACGCGGTTGACCTTCACCCACTCGATGGGCGTGCCCGTCTCCCAACTCTTGCGCAGTGGCTCGAGCAGCGGGCTGTTGGTCCAGATCTGTGAGTGGCAGGTCATGCAGACCTCGGTGGTCGGCAGGCCTGCGACTGCGCTCGTCTCGACGCTGGTGTGGCAGAAGCGGCAGTCGATTCCGAGTTCCATCGCATGGTGCCTGTGGCTGAACGGGATGGGCTGGTCGCGCGGGATGCCGACGCCCGTGTTGTAGGGTGCGCGCGTGATCGTCGAGCCGAAGTAAAAGACACAGAACGGGATCACGGCGCCCATGATGAGGCTCACTTTCGCGTACGTGTTCGCGTTCGGTTTAAATAACTGCACCATCCTATTGCGCTCCTATTCCGGCCTTCCTGGCTCGTCCACGACCCCGTAACTTTACTGGACCGAGGTCTCGCATCGCAACCGGTCTCACAGCACCACCACCGCCCGATCGACTGCAACGATGACGAAAAGCAAGGCCAGATAGACCATCGAAAACTTGAACAGCGACCTGGCGTGGGGCCTGTCGGTGTGCCGCAACAACTGCAGGCTCTGGGCGATGAGCCCGAGGTTCAGGACGGTGGCACCGACCAGATAGATCCAGCCCACCTGACCCTGAAAGAGCGGCATGACAGTTACGACGGCGGTAAGCACCGTATAGACTCCGATCTGTATGACAGTCGCCCTGTCGCCCTTGACGACCGGCAGCATTGGCACGCCCGCCTTGGCATAGTCGTCTTTGATCAGAAGCGCCAGAGCCCAGAAGTGGACGGGGGTCCAGAGGAAGACGATGCCAAAGAGGTACCAGGCGAGCGGGTCGAGGTGCCCTGTCACGGCCGCGTAGCCGACCAGCGGCGGGAACGCGCCGGCCGCGCCGCCGATCACGATGTTCTGCGAGGTCCGTCGCTTGAGGGCCATCGTGTAGATGAAGAAGTAGAAGAGGAGCCCGGCCATGGACATCATGGCCGCCAGCAGGTTGAAGCCCGCCCAGAGGACTGTGAACGAGCCAGCCGCCAGGACGAACCCGAAGGTGAGCGCCTCGGAGTTCGAGAGGGCGTGGGTCACCGTCGGTCGGTTCGAGGTCCTGTCCATGGCGACGTCGAGGTCGCGCTCGTAGACCATGTTAAAGGTGTTGGCGGCTCCGGCCGCCATGTAGCCGCCCAAGGAAACCAGCAGAATTGGGATCCAGCCTGGGAAGCCCCGCTCGGCGACGAACATCGCCGCAACGGTCGTAAAGACCAGGAGGCTCACGACGCGGGGCTTGGTGAGCGCGACGTACGCTTTGGCCATCGCCACAAAACTGCGCGGCGCGTGGCTGACCGGGGCGCCCGCGAGCGCCTCGGCGTGCTCCCGTTTGCTGACCGCGAGGGCGGAGATGCTGAGCATCACCATCGTGATCCAGATGAGGTCGGAAAGCGCGAGGTGGATGATCTGCATCCAGATCGGCGCGAGCGCGATAAAGTTGGCGATGCCGAAGACGAACTGCGCGAGGAACCCGGCGACGAGCCAACGCGCACACTTGCGGGTGGACTCGTCTGGCCTGGCGCGGACGATGTATCCGGCCGCGAAGAGGAGGAAGAGCCCGACCGAGGTCGCGATGAGCGGGTGGAATACCCGCAGCCGCTCGGCGATGTGCGAGGTCGGAACGATGTCGCGCTGCAGACCCTCGACGAGGGTCTTGACCGGGAAGATCGTGTCTCCGAGAGCCGTGATGGCGCCGGTGATTCCGAGCAAGATGAGACCACCGAGCGCGAACTTGACGGCCGTACCGACGCCGCCGTGGCCCTTGAGGCTCACCTTCTCGCCTCCCGCCGTGTAGTGCGCGAGCAGCACCATCGAGCCAAGGAGTATGAAGGTGCTGACCAGGTGGAAGCCCATCGCGTAGACCCGCTCGAGCGACTTGTCGTGAGCGACCCACTGGAACTTGACGAGGCCGGCACCGATCGCGGCCTCGACTACGGTCAGAACCGTCACGGTCACTGCGGCCTTGCGCGCGGCATGGCCTTTGGCAAACGATCTAAAGGTCCAGATGAGGGCCGCCGCGACGAGGAAACCGAGGATCCCGGTCGAGGCTCGGTGTGAGAACTCGATAATGGCGTTGAGGCTCGAACCGTCTGGGATCAGGGCTCCGTTACAACCGGGCCAAGACGCGCCGCAACCGTCGCCGTGCAGCCCGGCGCGCACGAAAGCACCGAACAGAATTACGGGCACCGTATAGGCGAGGAGAATCCAGGCAAAACGTGAGAGCCTCGCGTTAGCCAATTAGTTCGCCACGCTCATCCATGAAATGAATCCACTGAAGACACCCGCCGCCCTCAGCGCTTGAAACCTGACACCTGCGAGCAACGTAACGTCCAGGTTAGCCCGAGGCAGGGTTCCGATGCAACACAGTCCCCGGCCTTTTCGCCGGATTTCTCGTGGAAATCGGCCTTTTTCACGGAATTTGCCTAGAATTAAAACTGCACAGGAGAGTCAACTTTCCCGTTGCATCTGAATCAAAACCGCGCCTTGTGCGTCCGGTCACACGTATGTCTCTCGTCTTCGCGCTCGCAATTGCAGCCCCGCTGGCATCGCCGGCGGACACAGCCGCGCGCCCGATCCACTACGAGAGTTTCAAGCAGGACCACGTCTACTACCACGCCGTCGTGGCCGACATGAGCGAGCGGCAGGTGACGGCAAAGGCCGTGTTTTCTGACAGGCTGACCAGCGCCTGGACGCTAATCGGCCAGAGCCAGCCCGCTGCGGCGATCACCGGTACATTTTTCGGCTACAAGAGCCAACTTCCCGTCGCGGACGTGGTCATTGACGGCGAGCAGGTGGCCTCCGGCGCAATCGGGAGCGCGGTCGGAGTCGACTGGTACGGCAACGTGAAGATCTTCGATACGCCGTTCCAGCAACCAATCGACCTCTACGGCTACCGCGACCTGCTTCGAGGCACGGTGAGGCTGATCAAGGACGGACACGTCTCGCCGAACCCGAAGGCGCAGCACTTTACCGACCCGGCGATCTGGGGCCGCGCGCCCCGGACCGGAATCGGCCTGACCGCCGACAAGCGACTGGTCATGATGGCGACCAAGCACAAGGTCACTTTGAGCCAGTTCGGCCGCGCGATGAAGCGGCTCGGAGTCAAGCAGGCGGTCGCGCTCGACGGTGGCAACTCGGCGATGCTGTACTATCGCGGCGATCTCGTTATCCCGCCCGAGCGCAAACTCAGCAACATGTTCGCGCTCTACGAAGAGCCTCTTCCCTGACCATTTGGTCGACAACGGCCCTTTGGTAGACTCCGGCCTGATTGTCCAAGCCGCACCTCGCCGTCATCGTTCCCGCCTACAACGAAGAAGACAGGATCGCCCCGACCCTGGCCCGGCTCCACGAGTACTTCGTCGCGCAGAAGTACACGTGGAAGGTGGTGGTGGTCAGCGACGGAAGCAGGGACAAGACGTGCGAGATCGTGCGGGCTTTCGCCTCGGGCCACCCGGGTTTTGAACTCATCGACTCGCAGCCGAACCACGGCAAGGGGTTCGTCGTCCGCAAGGGGATGATGGAGACGGAGGCAGAGTGGCTGCTCTTCTCGGACGCCGACCTCGCTGCACCGATCGAAGAGGTCGAGAAGCTGTTCATTGCAGTCGAGAAGGGCCCTCCGATCGCCATCGGCAGCAGGCCGCTCAAGGAATCTCGGTTGGAGGTCCGCCAGCCTTGGTATCGCGAGCTTGCGGGACGGACTTTCAACCTTGTGGTTCAAACGCTGGCGGTAAAGGGGATCAAGGACACGCAGTGCGGGTTCAAACTTTTTCGCGAGGACGTCGCCAAGGACGTCTTCCCCAGGTGCAAGTTGGACGGCTACGGGTTCGACTTCGAAGCGCTGTTGATCGCGCGCGACCTTGGGTACGAGATCGCCGAGATCCCCATCCGTTGGGCTCACCAGGAGGGGAGCAAGGTAAGCATGGTGCGCGACGGGCTGAGGATGATCTGCGAACTGTTCAAACTCCGGCTGGCCGGGAAGCGCAACCGGCTGAAGCCACGGTCTTGACCATCTGGTTTGGGCCCGGACCCACGGGACTGCCGTTTATTTGCCAAACTCAGGGCGATGGAGACGCCGTTCACCGTCGGTTGTGTGCCGTTCGTCAACGCGAGGCCGCTGGTCTCGTGGTTCGAGTCGCTCGGCGAGGGCAGCCCGGTCCGCGTGATCTACGAACTGCCTTCACGGTTGCCGCGCCTGTTGGACGAACAGGTCGCAGACGCTGTGCTCGTCTCAAGTTACGACGCGCTGCGCACCGAGGGACGGACGATCGCCGACGGCGTGTGCATCGGCAGTGACGGGCCCGCTGAGAGCGTGCGGCTCTTCAGCAAAGTTCCTTTTGGAAGTATCTCGTCGCTCGCGTTCGACCAGAGTTCGCTGACGAGCAACGCGCTCGCTCTTGGCGTGCTGCGCGAGACGTACGGCGCAGACCCCGTGGCCGAGAACTGCGCGCCGGATCTCGAGGCTATGCTAGAGAGGCACGACGCGTGCGTCCTGATCGGCGACATCGGCATGGTCGCCGAGGCCGAGGGGCTGGAGATGATCGACTTGGGGCAAGCGTGGCAGGACATGATCGGCCTGCCGTTCGTTTGGGCCGCGTGGGTGGGGCGGGACGACCTGAGCCCGCGGCTCGTGGAACTTTTGAACGAGGCGTCGGACTGGGGACAGCAGAACATCGGACAGGTCGTCATCGAGGCAGCCGCGCGATCTGGCTGGAGCCAGGAGACCACCGACCGTTACCTGCGCAAGACGATGAGGTACGCGTTGGACGACCCTGCGAAGGCCGGGCTCAACACGTTTGCGCTCCTGCTGGAGCGGAACAAGGTGCTGGCAAGAGCGCACCGGCCTCGCATCGTTACGCCCGCCATCGCAGGATGATGTGAAAGCACTTGACGGGCCACTTTCACCTGGTAGAGGATCGTTGTTCCGTCTGGATCATGTAGACGCTGAACTCCGGGCACGGCCTTCTCGATCGACTTGACCGCACTCAGGTCTGCCTTCAATCAGACAGTGAACGCTTCGAGGCGTGCGCCCGCTGCAAACGAGACTTCTGCCATATCCCGGCGACCCGTGGGCAGCGTCCCAACGGCAGTCTCTCGGTCGACGAATCCCCCGGTTGTGGCCGCGATTTCTAGAGCCGGGGAGGCTGGTAAGGGGGCGAGCGAGGTTCACAAGGTCATCGCCGTTCTTCCATGAACGCCATTGTGTTGCCTTCGGTGTCGTTGAAGAACGCCATCCAAAGCTCGTGATCGGTCATCTTCGTGATCAAGTGCGGCTCTGAAACGATCTCACTATGAGCGCGAACGGACTCGACTGCGGCATCGAGGCTCTGAACTCTGAAGTACAGGGTGCTGGCGCCCTGCTCCTCGCCCTCTGGGAGGGTGAGCATCAATCGCACCTCCCCAACTTGGAAGAAAGCGAGCCTCGGGGGCACGGAAAACAACAGGGGGAGGCCCAGAACGTCCCGGTAGAACTTGGTCGCCCGGTCGAGGTCTTCCACGCAAACGGCGATCTGGCCGATCGTTTGAATATGTAGGACAGCTTCCATGTTGCCAGTGTAAATTGCAGCGGCGCGAAGTGAGCTAGCAGTTCTTGCGAAAATGGCTCGGTGAGCAACCGAACCGAAGGTTGAAAGCGCGGGTGAAGGCGGTTCCGCTCTGGTACCCACAGTCCAAGGCTATGCCGTCCACCGCTAGGTCTGTGTTCTTCAGCAACCGAGCCGCCTTGTCCATCCTGATGCGGCGAACGAAGGCAGAAACCGGCTCTCCGTAGCAGGCTTTGAACAGCCGGTGAAAATGGAACGGCGCCATGCAGGCTACTGCCGCGCACGAATCGAGGGAAATCGGCGTGGACAGGTTTTCGACCATGTAGTCTCTAGAGGCGTTAAGCCTCTGGTACACGTCGTCTCGAGCCTTCGGCTTGCGCAGCGGCAAGAGGTGCTTTTCCCGCGACTGCGCATCCGCGACGCGGAGCAGTGCCGCAGCAAGGTCGAACATAGACGCGTCCGATTCCAACGCGTCCCCTTCGACAACCGCATTCCACGTTCTGACCAGGAGCTTCCTGAGCTCGTTGCTGTTAGGCTCATAACGACACAGGAGTTCGAGGTCACCGTCGCAATAGACCTCCGACTTGACGCCTTCTAGGAATCCGGGAGCGAAGAACGCGCAGCAAGTTTGAACCGGCGTTGTGGATTCGATGGTCAATGAATAGCGCTCGCCCTTGTTGACTGGGAGAACCCAGTGTGGGGTTACTCGGCGGGCACGCCCGTCCACTTGCCACTCAGCCGCTCCACTTAGGACGGCTTTGATTGAGTGAGTTCCGACAAAAGACGGCACGAAATGGCGCGTCGCCCGTCCGGCAACGATCGCGTTGGACTGACAGACCTTCTCCGCTGGCGGATTGAACAGTACCGGCATCTCAATTCGTCTGCGCCATGAACAGCGCAAGGAACCATAACTCGGGTTCTACTGCGTCCTTGATCCACTTCAAAGTGTACCCCTCCGGATGGGGTTCTATAGGCGAGGAAACAACCGGCAATTCGCGAGATTTCGGCCCTGACTTCTCCGACTCTGCGCAGCTAGGATCACCTCGAGTCTTCCCGGGGCGAACGCTTGGCACCCCTCCCAGGAAGTCCTGCCTGCTGACTCCCGCAAGTGCTCAAGATAGCGACGGAGGCTCTTGAGCTTGGAAAGAGCCAGATCGGGTACCAGTTCTGATCGGATCGCCTCCCTTTGACGGACTTCCCAGTTCCAGGTCACGGACTGGTCTAGCCCGGAAAGTATAATGTTGCCCCGGTTCCGTGGGGCTGTAGCTCAGCTGGGAGAGCGCTGCAATCGCACTGCAGAGGTCGGGGGTTCGAATCCCCTCAGCTCCACCAAGTCTTTTCGCACTCGAGTGTGTTACCATGTATATATGGTCGGCACACTTATCGTGGCGACGTTGTTAGGGGCGTCGCAACTTCCACCGCAGGAACCTTTGTTCCACAAGCTGTTCCCGCAACCTTCTGGCGCGAACGCGCTCGAGTATTACGTCGCGGCAGGAGATATGGCGGCACAAGCCAATGACGCACGTCCAACGAAAGCAGACGCTGACCGCCAAGGAACGTCCGTCATCGAACTGGATCGCCGCGTCCTCGCTAACGTCGACACAGCGAACCTGCTGTCGCTAATCAAACGCGGTAATTCGCTTCCACTCACGGTGCCGGCGGGCCAGGACAGGTATGTCATCGCTAGGCGCGTCAAGTGCGCTCCCCTCGTTTTGGCACGGTGGGCAAATGTACTGTTTGCTGACGGCAATTCCGCCAAGGCGACGGACATCTTGCTGACCCTCGGCGAAATGGCGCAGGTCTTCTACAAGAGCAGTACGGGCCTCGCGATATGGCCAGCGACAATCGCGCAAGCGTGCGACGATCATGCATTTGACTCCAACCTCGGTGCGCTATCCCTGAAGGACTGCGACGCCATCTTGAGACGCACACCCATACCGGACACGTCTTTCGTCGAGGCCGCGTGGGCCGCTGGGGTCGAAGAGACCCGAAAGGAGTTCGACGGATCACCCGACAAGATGAACGCTGGTTATGGGACCGCGTTTACGCCGAAAGACTTCGACACGTTCGGCAAGGAGTGGAAACGAATTGCTGAAGACGGAACCGCTAGCCTCCACGCACTGATGCGGCGACCAGAAGCAGAGTGGTTGCCCAAGATGGACTCGCTTTCGTGGGATTCTCTGGGAGGCGACTCCTCTCTTGATGACATCATGATTGGGCCGAACATATATGTCGAGATCGCAATAAGATATCGTACTCGCGCCAGACTTTTGCGGCTCGCCGCCTACATCACGAAGCGAAAGTTGGAGTATGCGCAGCCCCGGAGCATTCTCGACATCCCAAAGGAGTATGCGTTCGATCCCGCGACCAACGACTACTTCGTCTACCGCCGGATAACGCCTGCGTTCTTCGTGATCCACAGCAAGCAGACGGCGTGGTCGCAACCCATCTACCTTTCGTTCTTTCAGGCCTGACATCCGCAGAGGGGAACGAAACCGGGAGCCCTGGGCAACCGGCCGTCAGTCCCTGGCAGCGAGGGGCTATCCCCCGCTTTGCTTGCTGTCGCTGGGTTTGCCGCCCATCATAGGCTTGAGGCCCGGGGTCTTCGGTGTACCGAGTTTGGGAGGCGGGTTCTTGAACTGGGGCGTCCCGTCGACGTCCTCAGCGTGGCGACACCCGACGACGACGAACAAAGATACGACCAAGCCCATCAGAAGGAGCGTCTTCGACATGGCGGAACGTTACCCTCGGGCCAGGGCAATTGGCATCTCCGAGGTGTGAAATGTTTACAGGGAGGCGCGCTGCCCGCTTTGGTACCATGGAGCCATGAACGAGGTGGCCCGGATCAAGGTCAACGGCAAGAGCCGCGAGGTCACGGCACCGCGTGAGACGCCCCTCTTGGAGGTCCTTCGCGACGACCTGGGGTTGACGGGCGCGAAGTACGGCTGCGGCGAGGCGATGTGCGGGGCCTGCACGGTGCTGGTGGGAGGAGAGGCGGTCCGGTCGTGCGTCACGACTTTGGAAGACGTGGGGGACGCCGAAGTGGAGACCATTGAGAGTTGTGCGAAGGGCGGCACGCTCGATGCGCTCCAGCAGGCGTTCCTAGACCACGGCGCTATGCAGTGCGCCTACTGCGTCTCCGGGATGATCATGAGCGCGCACGCGCTGCTGCGGAAGAACCCCGACCCGAGCGAGGAGGAGATCGTCGCACATATGGAG